>CALWET010000040.1 GCA_944377385.1 uncultured Lachnospiraceae bacterium
ACACAGCCGTTCAAAGAATTGAATATGGCCAGTACCATGGCTATGGCTACTATTATGCCTCCCGCACTGCCGAAGAGGACGTTTGCAGCCTCTGTTCCAAGGTAATTGTTGCCGGAATCTATCATGGCAAGGATGGTGGCATAGGGGAGCACCCTGTATACCGCAAAATTGAAAAGCACGTAAAGTGCAGTCACTCCGACTATTGAAAAAATGATGGCCAGGGGTATATTCCTTGCAGGGTTTTTGATCTCCTCGGCTATACCGTTCAGGTTCATCCATCCCTCATAGGCCCACATCGTAGCAACGACACCGTAGGCCATCATGCCTATCACTGCAGGAAGAGAAACATTCTGAGGCATGGCAGTCAGATCAGGTGTCTCGGTACCCATGAAAAGCCCGCATACAAGTATCTGGGCTATAGGCAGCATCTTGAGCACCATAAAGATATTCTGTACCGTACTGCCAAGCTTTATACCGTAGATATTTATGATGGTCAGTATGATGACCATCAGGATCCCCAGGCCCTTCTGCATGAGCTCACTGCCTGCAAAGGCACTTTCCGGCATAAGGCTTGCTATTGCCGCCGAAAATGCCACCGCCAGTGCGGCTATGGAGCCCGATGATCCCAGGATAAAGTTTGAAAAACCGCTCATGAAGGCCACCTTTTCTCCATAGGCTTCACGAAGATATACATAGCTTCCGCCGGCTCTCGGTATCATGGCACCCAGCTCTGCATAGCATATTCCGCTCATCAGGGTGATCAGGCCTCCTATGATCCATACCAGCAGGGCCAAGCCAAGGCTCATGCCGCAGCGCAGCAGCACTATGCCTCCTATGTAAAATATGCCGGACCCGATCATAATGCCTCCAAGAACGGAGATGCCTCCAAACAGTCCTACCTCACGCTTGAATTCTGTCTTTTCGGAGCTCAAGCTCTCCTCTCGCTGTCTGAGCACGTTATCCCTTGTGTTTTCGCTCATAATGCTTCTCCCTTCAGCTGACAGCCTGTTGTTGCCACTCCGTCCTTCCAGGCAAACAAAAAACGGAGCGTCTCACAGAAACACTCCGTTGGATAAACACTTCCAGCCCCCTTTTATGGGGCTAAGCTGCATAGACCTCTGATAGCGCTTCACTAAGACGTGACAGTCCGCAGCCTCTTATTACTGCGGCCCGGCATGCACCGTCAACAGAAACGATACAGCCTCGGCGGTTGTCTCCTTTCACCCTGTCAGCCTCTGCCGGCCTTTATGTCAGGGATACTGATAGCATCCGCTCCTCTATCCTCCTGCATGTTTATGCAGGAATCAGCTTTATTTATATGGAAAGTTTTATAGCATAGTTATGCATATATGTCAACCATCAGAAAGCAGCTCGTCTATCACGCTTTCCCAGCCGGCCTTGTCCTTGCCGCCTATGACTACCTTGACAGTATTTCCCTCACTGTCAACGAAATAGGTGGTAGGGACAGCATATATCTCTGACAAAAGGCCATCCACGGCAGCCTGGTCAGGGATGAGCTGAAGATAGGTCGCACCCGTAGCCTCCATTATGGCCTGCCCGTCTGCCATAAGCTCCTCATCTATGGCTCCTCCGGTAAAGACATCACTGCAAAGTCCGATGACCTGAAGTCCCTTGTCTGCATATTCCTCCGAGATCTCCTGAAGATATGGCATCTCTGCCACACAGGGAGCGCAGAAAGTCCCCCAGACATTTATCATGCTGAGCTCATAGCCGGCAAAAATATCCTCTGTCACTGTATCCTCGCGGTCATAGGTCTCAAGCTCAAAATCGGAAAAATATCCCGCATGAGGCTCTGCTCCTGAGGCCCCTTCTTCGCTTCCGCATCCTGTAAGGCCCAGGACTGCAAGCGTTAAAAGTGAAATGCATAAAAGCCTTCCTGTGATCCATCTGATCATAGACTGTCTTTCCTCCATGAATTTATCTTTCGGCAGTACGATCCTGCTTTTCCGGGATCGTCCTCTGATGGCCAGTTTCCTTTTTTGCCGCCGGCCTCCTGATCGAAAATGCCCCCGGAAGGACATTTATATGCGTCGTATCATAGCATCCTCCGAACTCTCCGTCCAGAGTCCAGCAAAGCTTTTCTGATCTGAACACAAAATCTCTTCCCTGCCTGTATTCTATAAGCTCTGACTTCATGTTCGAGCTCAGATAGGATCCCAGAAGCTCACGAAGCTCTTTGAGGCTGCCCGGCATCTTTATGAGTGTCAGCTCCAAAAGGCCGTCATCGAGCCTGGTCCTTGAACCCGAAAGAGATCTGAAGCCTGCAACTGACAGTGAATTTGTCACAAGTCCCAGCACATAGTCACCCTCCAGTTCCTCTCCTGCAGTCTCTATGCTTACATGGAAGGGCTTGATATCTGCCATGGACATGGCTCCTTCCAGGATATAGGCCAGATAACCCAAAAGGTTTTTGGAAAACTGCGGGGTCTTATAGGATATATTCGTGAAATTGCCGAAGCCTGCCACATAAATAAAGCTCCGTCCCATCAGACTGCCGGCATCAAGCCTGACAGCCTTTCCGAAAACAGAGGCTGCAAGTATATCCTTAAAACTGCCTGTAAGGCCTATATTTTTTGAAAAATCATTTGTGGTGCCCATGGGCAGGTAGCCTACAGGCACATCCAGACAAAGCTCCCTCAGCTTTGAGACCAGGATGTTGAGCATGCCGTCTCCTCCGGAGCAGACCAGTGCCGTCTCCGGTGTAAAGGACTGAAAGGCTTCTGAAAGGTCCCTGTCAGTACCGGTCATGTATACCCTTGGCAGGAACCCCTGACTGTTGTAATAATCAAGTATGGAGCTCAGCCTGCTCCTGGTCCTGCCGCGTCCTGCCACGGGATTGCAGATATATAAAAGATCCTTCATATCATTTGGCTTCTCCGAAGCTCCTGAAAAAATCCGCTAATTTTGTAAGGCTCTTTATCAGGGCCTTGTACTCCTCCTCAGTCTGATCATTGATGACGGCATCGATCATGTCCTTGTGGAACTTTCTGTGAGCTTCATAGGCCTTCATTCCCTTTTCTGTCAGGCTTATGTACACCCGTCTCCTGTCCCTTTCGCTGCGGTTCCTTTCCACAAAGCCCTTTTTATAAAGCCCATTCATGGATATGGACAGAGAACCTCCCGTTATGCTGAGCTCAGCAGCGATCTCCGACATGGTTTTTGGCTCACCATCTCCTATGGCGTCTATGATGTGCCAGTCATTCATGCTGAGATCCTTGTAGCCGGTCCTTTTCATCGCCTCCTCTTCCAGATAAAGTATGTCCCGGAAGAGATTGACCAATATGTCATTCAAACGTTCGTATCCGTTCATATCCTCCATCCCATCAGACTTTTGTTAATTATAGCAGAAAACATGAGTATCAAAAAGCCCTGAAGCGGCTGTATCTGCCAGTTTTTACCTCATCCGGACTCTTCTGCTCCATCCTTTTCAAAAAATCTGAAAGCTTCCTGTCCAGCTCATCCATAACGGATCCCAGGCTGTCTATGTCAAATTTGGCCGGCTCCTCTATGACCTCGTCCACTACCCCAAGCTCCAGCAGCTCATGGGCGGTTATCTTCATATAGCCTGCCGCCTCCCTGGCCCTCTTTGCATCCTTGTAAAGTATGCTGGCAAAGCCCTCGGGCGAGAGTATGCTGTAGGTGGCGTTCTCCATCATCCATACCTCATCTGCCACTGCCAGTGCCAGGGCACCTCCTGAGCCTCCCTCCGAGATCACAAGGCTGAGCACCGGTACCCTGAGCCCTGAAAGCTCATATATGCACCTGGCTATGGCCTCTCCCTGGCCCCTTTCCTCTGAGGATATGCCGGGATATGCACCGGGAGTATCCACAAAGCAGATGACCGGCCTGAGAAAGGCATCTGCTTCCTTCATGAGCCTGAGGGCCTTTCTGTAGCCCTCGGGCTTTGGCATGCCAAAGTTACGGGCTACATTATCCTTTATATTTTTCCCCTTCTGTTCAGCAATGACAGTCACTGGCATGCCATGGAAAAAGGCAAGCCCGCCCACTATGGCCGGATCATCGCCATAGCATCTGTCTCCATGAAGCTCCGTAAAATCACTGAACAGCAGGTTTATCATGTCCAGGGCCCTGGGCCTTCCCGGATCTCTGGACTGCTGCACCTTATCCCAGGCTGACTTGTCTGCTCTCTGGCTCTGCTGGGCTGTGGCCTTTTTAGCTCCCTGGTTCTGCAGGGCTATAGCCTTTTCAGGCTGGGCTCCTGAAGCCTCTTTGTCAGTGCTGACCTCGGCCCCAGCCTCGTAAGCCTGTCCTCCTGCCATAGGCTCCTGGCACAGCTTCCTGAGCTTCTTCTTTCCACCCTTTATGTCATGAGCCCTGATCAGCCTTGCTATAAGCTGCTTCTGTTCTTCCCTGCCTGCTATCATATCCACAAAGCCATGCTTCAGCAGGAATTCAGATCGCTGAAAGCCCTCCGGCAGCTTTTCGCCTATGGTCTGCTCTATGACCCTGGGGCCGGCAAAGCCTATCAGGGCCTCCGGCTCCGCCAGGATCACGTCTCCCAGCATGGCAAAGCTTGCGGTCACTCCGCCCATGGTGGGATTGG
>CALWET010000041.1 GCA_944377385.1 uncultured Lachnospiraceae bacterium
TTCTGCTTGTTTGGTACCTCTATGCCCACCGCAGCCTTGCCCGGTATGGGTGCCTCTATACGGATGGATGGCGCAGCAAGCAAAAGCTTGAGGTCATCAGCCCTGGAGGTTATCTTTGAGACCGAGACTCCCGTATCAGGCACAAGCTCGTACCTGGTCACAGAGGGTCCCCTGGTCACATCAGTGATGGTCACTCCCACGCCAAAGCTCTTGAGCATCTCCCTGAGCTTCAGCGCGGTCTTTCTGAGCTCGTCCCTGTCTGATGCAGCATGCTTCTCGGACTGGGAAAGCAGACTTAGAGGCGGGAAGCGATAAGGCTTTCTTTTTACAGGCTTTGGAGCAGGAGCTCCCGCCTGATGTGAAGCTTCGGCATGGCTGTTTGCTGCTGCCTGGTTTGAGGCCACAGTCTGGCCCGAAGCTCCGGCCTGGCTTATAGATGTAGTCTGGCTTGAAGCCCCGGCCTTTTCGCTTAGTATCTTATCTCTCTCATAGCGCGATACGGGAGAAAGCTCCTTTCCCGTGGCGCTTGTGATTATCTCAAGATCAGGACCCGAAGCCGGCAAAGGCTCTCTGGCAGTACCTTCGGTTCCTTCCTCATCCTGGCCCAAAGCAGCCGCTGCATCCTCATAGGCTCCATAGGCCGGCTCATTCACTGCCTCGGTTTCTCTCTCAGCTGCTGAAGCATCCGCAGCCTCAGTTTCCGAATCATGAATGTTAAAGCCAGGCTGAGCGCCTCTTCCATATCCGGCATCGACTGCCTCAAGGGCCGGCTCAAAGGCCTCAAGTGAGCTTGGCACAAAGGCTTCCTTAGGTTCCCTTATGTCCTCGTCCGTGGCCACGGCATAGCCATAGCTTCTGGCAGCATCCAGGTCCATATCCTGTCCGTCGGCAATGTGGGCATAGGACACATAGCGCTCCTCCCTGCTTTCTTCAAAGGGAACGCTGTCATCGTCATAATCCCGGCTTTCAATGATCTCCTTGCCGTAGCTTGCATATATGCTGGCCTTGTCAGCCATGGCCTCGGTATCGTATGAGCTGAGATCCGGGAAGTTCATCTCCCTGCGCCGAAGCTCCTCCTCTTCCCTTCTGGCCTGTCTCTTTATCCTCTGCTCCTCATGATGTGCATCATATCTTTCTTTTCCCGTCCTCGCCGCATTCAGGGTCCTTTCCGCTCCCACCTTTGCAGCGCCTACAAGGCTTTTTTCTGTTATGATCACCATGGATATGAGAAATAGAAGTATGAGTATCAGATAGGCTCCTATATTTCCGAAAAGTCCGGTAAGCGCATCAGAAATGGCTCCGCCTATGGCTCCGCCTCCGGCGATCCCTGATGCGGCCTGTTCATAGCGATCAAAAAAACCAAGGCCCCTTTCTTCTCCGAACATCAGCTCAAAAAGCCCATCCAGCAGGAAGATGCTGAGCAGTGAGCAGCATAGCTTGAGTCTGGACAGAAAGTGCTCCTGGTTTCTGATATAAAGTATGATGGCTGCCGCAAGAAGCACAGGCAATATATAAGCCAAAGTGCCGAACAGGCCCTTCTGCAGCCTGGAAAGCTCAGTGCCTATCCATCCAAAGAGACCAAAATTGCTGAGCAGGAAAAACATGCATAAAAAGCAGGAGGCTATGACGGTTATCTCGCCCCTGAGCTTTTTCTTTTTCTTTGCTATTGTCCTCTTGTCAGGCTTTCTTGCAGGCTTCTTTTTTGCTCCTGTCCCTGAGCTGCTCTTTTTTGAGCTCGTCCTTTGCGAGCTGCTGCTTTTCTTTGCCATCAGCCAGTCCTGTCTCCTATCACATCTCTTATGGCTACCGGCGTACGGTAGTTCCAGCGATATATCCTTATTCCGCTCCTTGAGGATGCGGCATTTACTACCTGTCCGTTACCTATGTACATGGCCACATGATTGATGGTCCCTGAGCTGTTTGCATAAAAGATCAGATCTCCGGGTCTCATCACGTCAGAGGTCACTCTTACTCCTGCCCTGGCCTGGTCACGGCTCACTCTGGGTATGCTGATACCGAAATGCTTCAGCACAGACTGTGTAAAGCCTGAGCAGTCAGCTCCGTTTGTAAGTGAGGTGCCTCCCCAGACATAGGGATTTCCTACAAACTGGACAGCGTAGTTCACTATCTTGTTTCTGAAGGCCATCTGGGCATTTTCAGCCTCTATGGCAGGATAATATTCTATTGCCGTGGGCAAGCCGTAGGTGACCTCCACATTGTTGTCTCTGGTGGAGATGAAGGCACGGTCGGAATCTCCCTCGCCGTCTGTGCTGTCAAGCTCTATCTCCACCCATCCATCCAGCTGATCCAGCACATGGTAGCTCTGATTCCTGGTTACCTGGGTCCAGGCATTTGCCTCAAGAGAGGGCTCTGACCTGACATTCAGGGCGTCGGTGGTGATATAGGCCGTAAGCTGGGCGGCATCTACAGCAATGTTCCTGGCAGCATTTCCCGTGATGCAGTACTGGGCACTGACATAGCCCGTAACTCCACCCGAGGTTATACGGTACCAGGTGGTGCCGTTTGATTCCACGGTCTCAAGGAGCTCTGCTCCGGCATTTTCCGGGAACTGTCCTATGATATTGTTGATGCCGTCATCCTCCGGTGTCTCTCTGATATTCACATATCCATCCGTGGCACAGACCACCAGATTGTCATACTGGGTAAGGGCCATCTCCCTGAGATCCAGCCTTCTGGCCTCATTGAGACAGTACCTGATCACGGCATTTCCATCTCCAATATATATGTATGCAGTATCATAGCCATCCATGAAATCGGCAATGATCTCAGCCCAGTCATCTTCGATGGACAGGACCTCATAGCGCTCAGACATCCTGGCCTTGCCTATGACGTTTTCCCCATCCACTGTGGGGGCGCTCCTGATATTGAGGACCTCGGTCTCGATTATGGCTCTCTCTGCAAAGGAATCCCTGGCCAGGCTCCTGGCCTCCTCTCCTGTGAAGATATATTGAGCCGATACATAGCCCGTGATGCCTCCTGAACTGATCTGATACCAGTCACCTTCTGATGAAAGTATGCTGCATACTGCTCCGTCCGTGAGCTGTCCTATGATATTTGTCATGTCCAGGACATTTGGCTCGCTCCTGACATTTATGTATCCCGATACCTCCACTATGCCAAGGTCCTCATAGGTGCCAAGCTCATTTTCTATGGCATTCTGCCTTTCCAGCTCACGAAGCTCGGCCTCGCTAAGAGCCCTGGAGGCTGTGGCGTTCCCCTGGGTGGCTGCTGAAGCCGAGGCACTGCCTATGTCCCTTTGGGGCCTGAGCCTGACTGCCGCAAAGACCAGCAGGGAAAGCAGGGCAAAAAGCCCCAGAGCTGCCAGCATCACAGCCACGTGGCCTCGTGCGTAGCTTATATAGCCATCTATGGCGCTACTGTCAGGCTCCTTTGAATATGTCAGCTGCTCAAGGAGACTTTTTTTGCGCCTTGAACGTCCTTTCTTTTCTAAAGCTTTATTTTCTGCAAAGTGTTCTTTTTTTGACGAACTAACAGCCCCGGAGCCATGGGGCTTTTTTTCAGCAGCTGCATCGCCTGCCTCGTCTGCAAAAAGCTCATCCTGAAGCTTCTGAAGCTCAGGATCCAGAAATCTGATCCTCTTTATCTCCCAGCTGTCCTTAGCAAAAGAAGAGGCCTCGTCCTCCGATGCCTCTGTCTTTTCGCCGTCGCTGATACTGTCATCAGCCACCGAAGCCTTCTCTTCTGCTATATCACGGGCATCCTCAGCCTCGTGTCCTTTTTTAGCCTCATGTTCCTTTTTGATCTCGTGATCCTCTTTAAGATCATGGGCCTCTTCTCTGATATCTTCTTCCTTTGCCATGCCTCTCCCTGATCAATAGCTGTAATCCAGACCTATGCCCGGCCCGCTGTTTGCCGGATTTGAAAAGGTCGGCGCCTCAGTAGCCGGCTGTGTCTCCACAGGAGCATCACCCGTGACAGAGGTGTCCACCGGCGGAGCCGTTATATCCACGGTCTCCTCTGCAGGAGCACTGTATCTGTCGTCTGTATTCTTGCCCTCTTCTCCCTCAGGCACAATAATGCCGCCCCAGGAATTGTGATGGTCGCAATACTCTATAGGCACATTGTCCTCATCAAAATACTCTGTATATACAGCATTGCCATGATTTCGGTAGTCGCTTCGGCAGCCCGAGGTAGGCAGCTTGCCGCTCTTCCTGCATATCTGCACCTCTACTATGCCCT
>CALWET010000042.1 GCA_944377385.1 uncultured Lachnospiraceae bacterium
GAAAAACAGCAGAGAGCTATCTCAGGGAGCTCTGTGAAAAGGGCCTTTATGAGCGCTATCCTGAAAGGGCGGAGGAGCTCAGGGAAAGGCTTGATTATGAGCTTTCCACCATAGAGAGGATGGGCTATGTGGACTACTTCCTCATAGTCTCTGATTTTATACATTATGCAAAAAAGAACGGCATACCGGTGGGGCCCGGCAGAGGATCTGCCGCAGGCTCCATAGTGGCTTACTGCCTTGGGATCACGAATATAGACCCCATAAAGTATGACCTGCTCTTTGAGCGCTTCCTGAATCCGGAAAGGGTGTCAATGCCTGATATAGACGTGGATTTCTGCTATGAAAGGCGTGAGGAGGTCATAGACTATGTCATAAACAAGTATGGCAAGGACAACGTGGCCCAGATAATCACCTTTGGTACCCTGGCGGCAAGGGGCGTGATAAGGGATGTGGGCCGTGTGCTGGACATAAATTACAATGAGTGCGACCGCATAGCCAAGATGGTGCCCCAGGAGCTGGGGATCACGCTGAAAAAGGCACTGGAGAGCCCGGATCTTAAAAATGCCTATGAAAGCAGTGAGACAGTCAAATATCTGATAGATATGTCCCTCAGGCTGGAGGGCCTTCCAAGACATTCCAGCACCCATGCGGCAGGGGTATTGATAGCAGCCCAGAACGTAGACGAATATGTGCCCCTGGCCAGGAACCCGGACGGTACCATAGTCACCCAGTTCGGCATGGTCACTCTGGAGGAGCTAGGCCTTTTAAAGATGGACTTTTTGGGGCTCAGGACCCTGACCGTCATAAAGAATGCCGTGGATCAGATAAAGAAGAATCACGGCGTAGAGGTGGATATAGACCACCTGGATGAGACAGACAAAAATGTGTTTGACATGATCTCCCGGGGCGATACCGTGGGAGTGTTCCAGCTCGAGTCCGGAGGAATGACCTCCTTCATGAAGGAGCTCAAGCCCTCCTCCATGGACGACATCATAGCCGGCATATCCCTTTACCGTCCAGGCCCTATGGATTTCATACCCAGGTATATCAGGGGCAAGCACAACAGGGATGATGTCATTTACGAGTGCGAGGAGCTGAAGCCCATACTGGAAAGCACCTATGGCTGCATAGTATATCAGGAGCAGGTCATGCAGATAGTGCAGAGCCTGGCCGGCTATACCCTGGGCCGGGCAGACCTGGTACGCAGGGCTATGGCAAAGAAAAAGGCAGCCGTCATGATGAAGGAGAGGCAGAATTTCGTATACGGAAATCCTGCCGAGGGAGTAAAGGGCTGTGTGAACAACGGCATACCAGAGGATGTGGCAAACCACATCTTTAACGAGATGACGGATTTTGCCTCCTATGCCTTCAATAAATCCCATGCCGCCTGCTATGCAGTGGTGGCCTACCAGACAGCCTGGCTGAAATACTATTATCCAGCAGAGTTCATGTCTGCTCTCATGACCTCAGTCATAGACATGACGGGCAAGATCTCTGACTATATATTTGCTGCCAGATCCATGGGACTAAAGCTCATGCCTCCCGATATAAATGAGGGATCCTATGGCTTCACCGCCGACAGGGATGGCAACATACTTTTTGGCCTTTCATCAATAAAGAGCGTGGGACGCAGCGTGGTGGACGGAATCGTAGCAGAAAGGGAGCGTGGAGGCCCCTATTCCGATCTGGAGGATTACATAGACCGGATGCCTGCAAACGTGAACAAAAAGGTGGTCGAGAACTTCATAAAGGCCGGAGCCCTGGACAGGCTCCCTGGAAACAGGAGGCAGAAGCTGGCTGTATATGAGCAGCTCGTAGAGAATGTCCAGGACAGGAGAAAGACGGAGCTTGCCGGACAGATGAGCTTTTTTGACCTGGCTTCAGACGAGGACAAAAAGAGTCTCAGGGTAAGCTTTCCACAGATGCAGGAGTTTCCCAAGGAAGAGCTTTTGCAGTATGAAAAGGAGGCAGCAGGCATATACCTTAGCGGACACCCCATCGAGAACCATATGGACAGCTTCAGACGCATAGTGACGGCTCCCTCCAACAAGTACTATGCAGACGAGGAGACCGAGATATGTGAGCTCAAGGACGGACAGCAGGTCATAAGCGGAGGCATAGTAACTGAAAAAAAGAACAAGATCACAAAGAACAACTCCCAGATGGCTTTCCTCAAGGTGGAGGATATATATGGGCAGTTCGACGTGGTGGTATTTCCTGCCGTGTTTGAGCAGGCAAGACAGTTCCTGGAGCCGGATTCAAAGATATACATAAGCGGACATATCAGCATAGGCAGGGACAACAATGCGACCCTCATAGCTGAGTCCATCGTGCCCTTTGACGGACTTAAAAAGGAGCTGTGGGTGGCCTTTGCTGACAGAGCCTCCTATGATGAGAAAAAAAAGGAGCTGGAGGACATCTGCTTTGAAAACAGCGGAAGCTCACAGGTGGTCATCTTCCTGAGAAAGGAAAGGGCTGTAAAACGGCTGCCTTCCTCTTTGTCCGTAAGGCTTGGTGACGAGTTTTTTGCAGAGCTTTACAGGCACTTTGGACAGGAAAATGTAAAGACGGTGGAAAAGGGGCTTTGAAGCTGTAATATCTGAGTAAGTTCACTGTCAAATTTCGCAAAAAGGATTGAAAGCCCGGGGCTTATGATGTAAACTTAGTATTCGGTTGGAAAGGAGTATAGACTATGGCTAAAAAGGAGATAAAAACTATAGGCGTACTTACCAGTGGAGGCGATGCTCCGGGCATGAATGCCGCCATCAGGGCAGTGGTCAGGACAGCCCTTGGAAAGGGCCTGGCCGTAAAGGGCATCATGAGAGGCTATGCAGGCCTGCTGGCAGAAGAGATAGTCGATATGAACAGAGCATCCGTGGCAGACTGCATAAACCGTGGAGGCACCATACTCTATACTGCCAGATGCCAGGAATTCACCACGCCAGAGGGCCAGAAGAAGGGTGCCGAGATCTGCCGCAAATACGGCATAGACGGACTGGTGGTCATAGGCGGAGACGGTTCCTTCAGAGGAGCCGGAAAGCTTTCAGAGCTTGGCATCAATACCATAGGAGTCCCCGGCACCATAGACCTGGACATAGCCTGTACGGACTATACCATAGGCTTTGACACGGCCGTTAATACGGCGATGGATGCCATAGACAAGATCAGGGACACCTCCACCTCCCATGAGCGCTGCTCCATCCTAGAGGTCATGGGCAGACATGCGGGATACATAGCACTGTGGTGCGGAATAGCCAACGGAGCCGAGGAGATACTTCTTCCCGAGCGCTATGACGGCGATGAGCAGGCCATAGTCAACAGGATCACAGAGGCCAGAAAAAGAGGAAAGAAGCACTATATCATCATAAATGCCGAGGGCATAGGACACAGCACCTCCATGGCCAGACGAATAGAGGCGGCGACGGGCTTGGAGACCAGAGCTACCATACTGGGACACATGCAGCGAGGCGGCTCACCCACCTGCAAGGACAGGGTCTATGCCTCCATCATGGGAGCAAAGGCTGCGGAGCTTTTGGCCGAGGGCAAGTCAAACAGGCTGGTGGCATATAAGAACGGACACTATGTGGATTTCGATATCCAGGAGGCCCTGCTGATGAAGAAGGACATAGAACAGGATCAGTACATGATCGCCCATATGATCAACTGATCGGAAAACCAATCGGGAAACCAAGCCTGATGATCGGGCCTGAATGCCGGGAGGCCGGATATCGGACCGATTCAGGCCTTGATATCTGGACTATATACGATATGGAGTTATATGACTTTTGCGGCTGTATAACTCCTTATATTTTTTTATCCGGCCTGGCGTACATTTGCTGATCCTGCAAAAGGCCAGAAGGGATAGAAGGGAGATAGATGGAAAATATACTCTGTGCCGCAAATTCCTCAAACATGCTTTTTTATTTCAATGAGGATAAATACGGCATATTGCCGGAGGATGTAAAAAGGGAGCTCAAGATCATTTGTGTCCTTTACTGCGCAGATGTGGGAGGCATGATAACGCTGAGCTTTTCAGATGAGCACAGACTGCTCATATCCACGATAGAGCCCATAGACGAGATAGGCGCCGAGCTCAAGATCAAGCAGATGAGGGAGCAGAACGCAGAGCTTTTTTCCATGCTTGAGGAGTTTTCAAGGAAATTTTTTGGAGGAGAGGACGAGGACATTGAAGCTTAGGATAGGAGATGTGGAGCTTCCGAGCCCTGTGCTGGCCGCTCCCATGGCCGGAGTGACGGACTACAGCTACAGGAGGATACTCCACGAGATGGAAGCAGGGCTCGTGACCACGGAGATGGTATCTGCAAAGGCGATACTCTATAAAAACAGGGGAAATGACATCATCCTGAGGACGGATCCCGACCTGCATCCATCGGCCATTCAGCTTTTTGGCTCGGATCCCCTGATCATGGCCTCCCAGGCCGAAAAGGTGTATGGGGACTTTGATATGGTAGATATAAACATGGGCTGTCCTGTGCCAAAGATAGTGGGAAATCACGAGGGCTCAGCCCTCATGAAGGATCCGGAGCTTGCCTCAAGGATAGTGGAGACCATGTCACGGGTGCTCAAAAAGCCGGTGACGGTAAAGTTCAGAAAGGGCTTTGATGAAAAGCATGTAAATGCCGTGGAATTTGCAAAGGCTGTAGAGGAAGCGGGTGCGGCAGCAGTGACAGTACACGCAAGGACCAGGGAGCAGATGTACAGCGGCAGGGCGGACTGGTCCATCATAAAAGCCGTAAAGGCTGCCGTAAGTATACCTGTCATAGGAAACGGAGATATATTTGCTCCTGAGGACGCAAAGCGTATGATGGAGGAGACGGGCTGTGACGGAGTGGCCATAGGCAGAGGCTTAAAGGGAGATCCCTGGCTGATGAGGAGGACGGTGCATTTCCTTGAGACGGGAGAGCTGCTTCCAAAGCCGGGCCTTTCCGAAAAAAAAGAGATGATACTCAGGCATGCCAAGCTCATGTGCGAGCACAAGGGAGAGCGTACGGCCATGCTGGAGATGAGGAAGCACCTTGCCTGGTATACCTCGGGAATGGAAAATTCCTCCAAGCTGAGGGGCCAGATGAATCTGATGAGCAGCTTTCAGGAGCTTAAAGCCATAGTGGATGCCATGACATAGTCATAGAAGGGGCCATGACAGGTTGACATAAGGCGTTAGTAAGTTTATAATACTTCCGCATAAATTTTTGCGGATAAGGAGTGAAAGCATAAAATGGCAGTTGCAACAAAAACGATGCTTACTCTTGCCGGCCTCAAAAAATATGAGGACGAGCTTCATGATCTGAAGGTAGTCAGGAGACAGGAAGTGGCTCAGAAGATAAAGGTAGCCAGAGAGCAGGGAGACCTTTCTGAAAACGCTGACTACGATGCTGCCAAGGATGAGCAGTCAGAGATAGAAAGACGCATCATAGAATTGGAGCAGATACTTAAAAATGCCGAAGTCGTGATGGACGAGGACATAGATGTAGACAAGATAAATGTAGGCTGTACGGTGACCATACGCGAAAGCAGCAGAGGCCTTGAGGCTACATATCACATAGTCGGTTCCTCGGAGGCAGACAGCAGGCTGAAAAAGATCAGCAACGAGTCGCCTGTGGGAGCGGCGCTCATGGGACACAAGACAGGAGATACAGTGGAGGTAGAATTGCCTTCAGGAGCTACGGTGAGCTATGAGGTCCTGTCAGTAAAGAAAATGGATGAATAAGCATATATAAGCATAAAACGGTCTGTGCCGCCTGGGTACAGGCCGTGCTTTTAAAGAAAGGGGAACAGCAATGCCTAATGACAACGTAAAGAATCAGGAGGGAAAGAGCGCAGGCGAGCTCAATCATATCCTTCAGGCCCGTATGGACAAGCTTTCCGAGCTGAAGGCTTCGGGCAGGGATCCCTTTGTCATCACAAAGTATGACCAGACACATCATTCCGATGAGATAAAGGACAGATATGATGAGCTGGAGGGCAAGGAGGTATCCATAGCCGGCAGGCTCATGCTCAAGCGTGTCATGGGCAAGGCATCCTTTTGCCACATATCCGACAGGAACGGAAGCATACAGGCCTATGTGGCCAGGGACAGCATAGGAGAGGAGAGCTATGCTGATTTCAAAAAGCTGGACATAGGAGACATAGTCGGGATAAAGGGCACTGTATTCAAGACAAAGACGGGCGAGATCTCGGTGCATGCGGATTCTGTGAAGCTTCTTTCAAAGTCGCTTCAGGTGCTTCCCGAAAAGTTCCATGGCATCACCGATACGGACATGCGCTATCGCCAGCGCTACATAGATCTGATCATGAATCCCGAGGTCAAGGACACATTCATAAAGAGATCCATGGTGCTCAGGGAGATCAGGAGATACCTGGATGAAAGGGGCTTTATGGAGGTGGAGACCCCCATGCTGGTGGAAAATGCCGGCGGGGCTGCGGCCCGTCCCTTTGTGACCCATTTCAACGCCCTGAATGAGGACAAAAAGCTGCGCATATCACTGGAGCTTTATCTCAAGAGGCTGATAGTCGGAGGCCTTGAAAAAGTCTATGAGATAGGACGTGTATTCAGGAACGAGGGCACTGATGCAATGCACAATCCTGAATTTACACTTATGGAGCTTTATCAGGCCTATACGGATTATCATGGGATGATGGATCTGACAGAGGGCCTTTACCGCTATGTGGCTGAAAGGGTATGCGGTACCACGAAGCTGAATTTCCGCGGCAATGTCATAGACCTTGGACAGCCCTTCAAGAGGGCTACCATGGTGGAGCTGGTAAAGGAATATACAGGCATAGACTTTGACAAGGTGGAGACTGATGCCGAGGCCAGGTCTCTGGCCAGGGAGCATAAGCTGGAGTTCAAGGAGATGCACAAAAAGGGCGATATACTGAGCCTGTTCTTCGAGGAATATGTGGAGGATAAACTGATACAGCCCACCTTTGTCATGGATCACCCCGTGGAGATCAGCCCCCTGACAAAGCGCAAGCCGGACAAGCCCGAATACACTGAGCGCTTTGAGCTCTTTATAAACGGTGGAGAGTTTGCAAATGCCTACTCAGAGCTGAACGATCCCATAGATCAGAGAGAGCGCTTCAAGGCCCAGGAGGCACTGCTTGCAGCAGGAGACGAGGAAGCAAACACCACGGACGAGGACTTCATGAATGCCCTGATGGTGGGCATGCCCCCCACAGGAGGCATAGGCTATGGCATAGACAGGCTTGTCATGCTGCTGACGGATTCCGATGCCATCAGAGACGTGCTGCTGTTCCCCACACTCAAGTCTCTTGACAAAAATGATGCACCAAATGCCCAGGCAGAAGGCGCTGCTGAAGGGGCTCAGACCGCCGCTCCTGTTACAGCCGCAGGTGCTGAGATACCGAAGGTGGAGCTGGACCTTTCAAAGGTAAAGATAGAGCCGCTGTTTGAGGATATGGTAGATTTCGAGACCTTCTCAAAGTCTGATTTCAGGGTAGTTAAGGTAGAGGCCTGCGAGACAGTGCCTAAGTCAAAGAAGCTCCTCAGGTTCACGCTCAATGACGGCACTGAGCGCAGGAGGACCATACTCAGCGGCATACACGAGTTCTATGAGCCCGAGCAGCTTGTGGGCAAGACCTGTGTGGCCATCACTAACCTTCCGCCCAGGAAGATGATGGGCATAGACTCAGAGGGCATGCTGATCTCAGCAGTTTATGAGTACGGAGATCATGAGGGACTGAACCTGCTTATGCTGGATGACTCTATACCTGCGGGAGCGAAGCTTTACTGATGAACGACTTCAGGAGACGATTTTTGCTTTGCTTCTGTATATCATTGGCAGCGACCTTTGTATGTGAGATGATAAGGCAAGGGATAAAAAAGGAGCGATCAGAAGGCAAATATTTCTGACACCAATGATCCTCGGAAAAATCGAATAAATGAACTGCTTTGACACCAAACGATGCAGGCTTTTATGCAGAGCTTTGCAGCTTTTTATATGGTAGTTCATAAAATAATAGAGCACATGAGCCTGAAACGCTCATGTGCTCCCTTTTTTGTTTCTATAACAAATGCGAGTTATATCTCACATGCTTTTTGATCACCTTTATCATTTGATCCACTATTATATAACTCTGCTAGTATTTTACGACATAAAGTTTTTACAGTCATAATTTTCAGTGCTGCAAACAATAAATCTCTATAATTATTGAACTGCTCGTCTACGATGCTCTTAATGGCATTTGAAAGCTGTGCCTCGTCTTCGCTGCCTTCATAAAATTTCAGCATACTCTCTTTAGGATCTAAAACAGAAGCATATACATCAAAAAGAGTCACATCATCCAAATTTCGTAATAGCTTAATTCCTCCAGGCCCAGGCTTCCCTTCTATAAGACCAGCTTGTTTTAAATCATACATGACAATTCTTATGGTCGTCACATCGCAGCCTACCACTTTATTTATATAATTTGCTGTTATTTTTTTATCTTTGCATATATCACAAACTATTAAAATATTTAAAGCAACTGTATATTTGAAATTTAAATGCAAACAATTTTGGTGGTCCTTATGATACAAAGCCTAAGAAAAAGACTTGTCATGGGGCGAATACAATAAGGTGAGGTATGAATTTGAACAACAAGGCTTGAATGTTTTAAAGAGTATAATCAACGCAATAGATATAGAAAAGCCGGACATTGTTATTTTTCAGGAGTTTGACGTTAACTCTCCTGCTGGTAAAGAAGTTTCGTGCCTACTTGCTGAGCCCAAGCGTGGATATAAACAAATATTTCCCAATGGTGAAAAAGAAATATCTGAAAACTATTCAATTACGATGATGTTTGTGAGAAATTATGAGATTATGACCTGTGAGAGCCCAAAGGTAATGGAGTACAGGTGGTGTGCCATAAAGATAGGGGATTTGACCATAATGGGAGTCCATGCGCCATTGGAAAGCGACTTCAGAAAAAAAGAAGATGTTCAAAAGTTTTTTTATGGGTTGAAAGAATATGCTAAAAACCATAAATATGAAAATGTAATTATTCTTGGCGATTTAAATTGCCATAGAGGAGAGGCCTCCAGCCATAAGAATGATCTTGTAGAAATGGAAAAGCACCTTTATGATTTGGTGAAAGATACAGATGTTACATATTTTCCAGGAGGAACAACTATTGATCACGTTCTTGTTTCGCCTTCATTAAAAGATAAGGTTATAGTGGAAGTAAAAACCCAAAGTGAGTACAAACTCTCTGATCATGCAGTAATTATCGTGGAAATTAAAGATTGATACTCCATCTCTTTTTCCTTTCAAAAATGAGCTTTAGCTTTCTGAAAGAAAACAACAAAAAGGGATTTGTATTGCCTTGTAAATAGCCGCTTTTGCTGGCAGTTTCATTTTTCAAGCATCCAGGCTGCTCGCATGAAAGTCAGGCGATTTCGCACACAGGGAGCGTAGCGAAGGAGCTGTGAAAGCCTGTTTGAGGGTACTGCAATATCGGAAAGGCTCTTTTTGGCTCCCATGCTGTCATAAAGATCGTAGAGCTCTTTAGGGTCTGGGATGGCTGAGATGATCCTGCGGATCTTTGGCCAGGCCTGAATCAGCATCTCAGGCGTGACGGAGCTCATGCAGTCATCTTTGTTTTCCTCCTTTATGGAAGGATACAGGCTGCTTCCAAAGAAGCCAATGACTTCTTCTGAGGGCAGGAATGCATAGGGGTGCACAAGAGAGGATATGTCCTCTTTTTCAGCCAGCTTATGGAGTCTTTTTGAGACCAGCATCGTGCCCACGCCTACCTTTTCTCCATGGAGTGCATCGGAATGTACACCAAGCCCCTGGGGCTCCATCTCGATAAGATGAGAGATGTGATGCTCGCTGCCGGAGGCAGGACGGGAGTTCCCCATCATTTGCATGGCCAGACCTGAAAGGATCAGGGCATAGGTAAGCTGTTCAAAGGCCTTTGAATCACCGGTTTTAAGATCAAGGCAGCAGGCTCTGACATTTTCCACTGCTTCCCGTGTCATTTTTTCTATAACAGGGCAGAAGTGCTCTCCGCTAAGCTCGTGAGCTATCAGCCAGTCAGCAAGGGCAGTATATTTTCCAAATATATCCTGGGCTCCGCTAAGCGCAAGACGCAGCGGAGCCTTTTTGATCACATCCAGGTCGGCCAGTACAAGGATGGGAGCCACTCCCGGAAGCGTCTTTTTATAGCCCTTCCAGGTCATGGCGGAAACAGTGGAGCAAAAGCCGTCCACACTGGCAGCTGTGGGACAGGAGATGAAGTCTATGCCGAGCGACCTGGCACAGTATCTGGTAATGTCGTGGATGGTGCCGCTCCCTACTGCGACCAGGTAGCCTGTATGCTCAGGCAGCTGGGATATTACAGCTTCCACGGCATGCTCATCGGCATGCAGTCCTCTTGGGTCAAGTATGATCTCACACTCAGCTTTGGGATGTCTGTCCCTGGTAGCATGATAGGTATTCCTATCGTAAATAACAGCTCTTTTGCCGTTAAGTCCATTTTTTTCCGCATATTCATCAAGCCTCTTCAGGCAGCCCGCTTCTATGACTGCCTCCTTTGTCAGCATATGATGCTCCCTTCCGCAGGAGCAGGGGCCGTTGAACCTTGAGCTGTCGATGAGCATTTCTTTTTCCTTTCTATCAGTTATTTGAGAACAGCTTAAAACTTAAAATGTTAATGTCTGCATTGATATCAGATCAGCGGTAATTATAATCTGCTTTCTGGTATGTGTCTACCTGCTCATTGCTAAAGATAGAATGATCAAGGTTGCGTGAATGAACATTTGTTCAGATAAAAATGGGTATCAACGCATAATAATCAAGTATATATAGAGGTTTGTTTTGAACAAATGTTCAAAAATGGAAAATGTTTCCAGTAAAAATTTTCAGCTGGCTTGCCCTAATCAATATTTATGCTGGAAAATATGTTGAAGAAAGTGGAAAACTGAGACATGTAGTTGGGATCTTGATATAAAACTGAGTTTTTTTGACAAAAATACACATTTTTTATTGATATTGCACATATGTTCGCCGAGAAAGAAGGTGAAATATGTGCATATTTTATTGAACAAATAAATATGTTACTTCATAATGGCATTAAAGAAAGTGAATTTAAATATAGACATAAAAGTTTAAAAAATAAAAGGAGGGCAATATGGGAATAGTTAGAACAGTTTTAGGAGACATCGATTCGTCCTTGCTTGGCTTTACAATGGCTCATGAGCACGTATTCTTTTCTCCAAGGGGAGGACATGACGTAGATACTCCCTGGAGTCTGTGGCGTTGGGACGAGCAGTATCAGATAGTGAAGGATTACAAGGCCAAGGGCGGAGGATGTCTTGTAGATGCGGGATGGAGCAAAGAGGCTGGACGCTCTCCGGAAGAGCTGAAAAAGGTCTCTGAGCTGACTGGTGTACATATAATCGCATGTACAGGGACCCTGGGCGATCATGCTGTAAACAGGGAGCGCATGGAGTGGAGCATTGACGAGGTGGCCGATTTCTTTGAGAAGGAAGTCACAGTAGGCATGGACGACACTGATATAA
>CALWET010000043.1 GCA_944377385.1 uncultured Lachnospiraceae bacterium
ACTCAGGAAGCTATATGCGTATGTTTGCCTCCTTGAAGCTGCGCTCCAGCTCCCTCTTCTGAGTCTTTTTCTGCATATCCTCTCTCTTGTCATAGAGCTTCTTTCCGCGGCAAAGACCGATCTCGACCTTGACCCTCGAGCCCTTGAAATACACCATCAGAGGTATCAGGGCATAGCCCTTTTCTGCTGACTTTCCTATCAGGCGGGCTATCTCCTTTTTGTGGAGCAGGAGCTTCCTGACCCTCAGAGGATCCTTGTTGAAGATATTGCCCTTTTCGTAGGGATTGACATGCATGCCGTATATAAAGAGCTCCCCGCCTTTGTCCTTTATAAAGGCCTCCTTGACAGAGCAGTGCCCAAGGCGCATGGATTTGACCTCAGTGCCGAAAAGCTCTATGCCGGCCTCAAGCCTTTCATCCACGAAATAATCGTGATATGCCTTTTTATTGTTCGCTATGATCTTTATACTATCCTTAGCCATAACCGTCCTTAGCCATAAACTCTGAAATCTATGGTCCTCATCTGCTTGTCTGAGGCGACCACTATGATATGCACCTGATCCCCAAGACTGAACGTCCTGCCTCTCCTGTCTCCCGAGAGCCTGAGCCGTTTTTCATCAAAGCTGTAATGGTCATCCGTAAGGCTGCTTACATGCACCATGCCTTCACAGGTATCCGGAAGCTCAACATAAAAGCCATAGGATGTCACTCCGGATATTATACCATCAAATTCCTCTCCTATAAAGCGGGCCATGTATTCACATTTTTTCAGCTTTTCACAGTCACGCTCCAGCTCATCGGCACGCCTTTCAAGCTCCGAGCAGTCAGCAGCAACCTTTTGAAGGATGCGCTCATAGTGCCTGACCCTCTTTTTTTTCAGTCTTTCCTCCCTCAGGCTCTCCTTTATGATCCTGTGTATCTGAAGATCAGGATACCTCCTTATCGGAGAGGTGAAATGAGTATAAAATCTCTTTGAAAGGCCGTAATGCCCAATACATTCTGTAGTATACCTGGCCTTGCTCATGGACCTTAGAGCCAGCTTTTTTATCAGTGCCTCCTCCGGCCTGCCCTCGGCCTTCCTAAGGAGCCTCTGGAGCTCCTTTGGATCCCTAAGACAATTCCTGCTCCTTTTTACGCCATAGCCCAGGGCCTGCATGAGCTCTACCAGCTCCTCTGCCTTTTCAGGTGACGGCGTCTCATGGCTCCTGTATAAAAACGGGAGCCTTCGTTTATAAAACTCCAGGGCAACGGTCTCATTTGCTGCCAGCATCATATCCTCAATGAGCCTGTTGGCATCATTTGTCTCATAGGGAGCTATGCTTATGACCCTGCCTTTGTCATCCAGTCTGATGACTGATTCCGGCAGGTCAAAATCCAGGCTGCCCTCGCTCATACGCCGGCGTCTCAGTATATGGGAAAGCCTGTGCATATGTCTGAGCATGCACAGGAGCTCCCTGTCCTTTTCCAAGGCTGCTGCCTTTCTGTCGGTCAGAAGCTCATTCACATATCCATAGGTCAGTCTGCGCCTGCTCCTTATGACGGTCTCAAGGATCTCATGACCAACTATGCTGCCCTTTTTATCTATCTCCATGATACAGGACAGGCAGAGCCTGTCCTCTCCTTCGTTCAGGGAGCATATGCCGTTTGAAAGCTTTTTGGGAAGCATGGGGATCACCCTGTCAGGCAGATAGATGGAGGTGCCTCTTTTTTGCGCCTCTCTGTCCAGCTCGCTGCCCTCCCTTACATATTCAGCCACATCGGCTATATGTACGGAAAGCCTGTATATCTCCCTTTCCCTGTCATAGATCAGGCCCACAGCATCATCAAAATCCTTTGAATCCTCTCCGTCGATAGTCACGCAAAGCTCGTCCCTCAGATCTCTCCTGCCCCTGAGGCTCCTTTTCCTTATCCTGTCCGGTATGTCACAGAGCTCCTCCCTGACACCGTCTGGAAAGCTGTAGCTCACGCCGCTTGATCTGACTGCAGCTGTTATGTCGACCCCTTTGTCATTCGGGCCTCCAAGTATCTCTGTGATCCTGCCCTCGGGCTTTCTCCTTCGATCCCCGTAATCAGTTATGCTGACCACCACCCTGTCGCCGCTTGAGGCATTAAGGCTCCTATCAGCGGGCACATATACATCCAGGAGGAAGCGTGGATCGTCTGCCACCACAAAGCCATAGCTTTTACGCTTGTGAAAGCTGCCCACAAGCTCCTTTATGCCGTGCTCGATCACAGACAGTATCCTGCCCTCATCCCTGAGATCACTGCCGCTTTTAGAAGGCTTCTCCACAAGCACCTTTACCAGGTCTCCGTTCAAAGCACTGCCGGTGCAGTCTGCCGGTATGAAGATGTCTCTCTCCCTTCCCTCGACGCTTACAAAGCCAAAGCCCTTTTGATGCTGTCTGTATATCCCTTCAAATGTCTTTTTATCCATATCTCCTTCCACAGAAAAAAACAGCTCTCATACGGAGCTGTTCCTTGTCATTAACATATACGATATATGGGCCAAAACTGCATTGAACCGAATCACTTCATCAGCACATTCAGCACCAGTGTAAGCAGCAGGAATACTATGGAGCCGTACTTTGTGAATTTCTCAAGATTGCCGGACATGCTGCGTCCCTTTATCTTGCCCCAGTAGCTGTCAGCCATACCGCCTATGCTTCCAAGTCCCTGGCTCTTTCCCTCCTGCATGAGCACGAGTGCAGCCAGAGCAACTCCCAATATGCAATATATGATCGAAATAAATAAGGTCATGTCCGTACCTCCGAATAAATAACGTGCTTATACTACCACAGGCCCAAGCTTTAGTCAAGTATTTATGTCAGACCCTTCTGAGGCCCTTGGGCAGCTTATTTTTGATCGCCCCGGAGGCATACTTTCCAAGTCCCAGGGGATATCCGTCAAAAAGTACCCTCAGCTCATCGCCTTCCTTTGCACAGAGCCTGAGCTCTCCCTCTAAAAGCTCACACAGCCTGAGGCTCTCTCCTGAAAGGTATCTGAGAGCCAGCTCCTCGCTGCAAAGCTCAGCATAGGGCCCTATCACGGGTTCCCCTGCCTTCATGGCCTGGGCATGGGAATGTTCATAGCGTTCCTCACCCCTGTGATTACCCTTTTTCAGCACTCCAGGCTCTATGCCCGCTCTGAGCACATGTATGCCCGCCCGCCTAAGCCTAACTGCAAGCTCATCCAGCTTGGGAGCCTGGGTTCTGAACTCCTGAGTCCCTATGCCACTGAGGCTGTCCATCACTGCATAGAACAGACCCTCGCCCTCTCCTCTGTGGGGAAAAAGCTGCCTCCAGTCCGAAAGCCTGAGCTCATCTCCATGTATGTGGCAAAAACGCCTGGCCTGCCATTCATTTTCAGCAGGCTCAAAGGTACAGGTGGAATATACTATCCTGCCTCCTGGCCTTAAAAGCCTGAGAGCAGCCTCCAATATGTCACGCTGCCTTTCCACGCATCTTTGGACATTCTCAAGGCTCCATTCCTCTATGGCCGTCTGGTCCTTTCTGAACATCCCCTCGCCTGAGCAGGGCGCATCCACGATTATACGATCAAATACACCTGGCAGGGCTTCTGCCAGCTCATCAGGAGAGGCCGAGCTTACGATCACATTTGAAAGGCCCATCCTCTCGATATTGGAGCTGAGTATCCTGGCCCTTTTGGGCACGATCTCGTTTGCTACCACGAGCCTGGCCCTGCCTGCTGCCTGTACCGACTTGCCTCCCGGAGCAGCACAGAGGTCCAGGACCAGATCCCCCTCCTCTATCTCTGCCGCAGGGACCGCCGACATTGCCGAGGGCTCCTGTATGTAAAACACTCCGGCATCATGATAAGGCGACTTTCCAGGCCTTATGAGCTCCTCATCATAGCTAAAGCCCTCTCTGCACCAGGCCACAGGCTCAAGGCTCCATTCCCTGCAAAGCTTTGCCACGGTCTCGGGCCTGGCCTTTGACATATTGAAGCATAGTCCTCGAGAGCATTTTTCATCATAGCTATGGAGGAAGGCCTCAAATTCATCTCCCAGCAAAGGCTCCATGGCAGAAAGGAATTCCAAAGGCAGCCTGCCGGCTCCGTCTAAAGCTGCTTTCATCCTGTCAGTCAGCTCCCTCGGCTTCATCAAGGCTCTCTGGATCTATGATCTCAGCCCCCATCTCATTCAGCCTGTCCCTGGCCTCCTGCTCGTAACGCTTTGGTATGATCCTGCCAGTCAGGCTGTCTATGGCGTCAGGTATCATGTCCAGTATCCTGTTCCAGACATCCTGATTTTTTACGTTTACCAGCTTGAGGTGTCCATTCTGCATGATGAGCAGCGCTATGGGACTGACCTTTGCACTCATGGCACCTGCGCCGTTCTGCCTGGCATTTTTTGCCAAGGCCCCTGAAGCCAGTCCCGCCGTCACCTCTATAAGGGGGATCATGGTCACATCATCCAGATATATAGGCTCGCCTATGACCGTCTTTGACGAGGCAAGACCCTCAAGGCCCTTGAAAAGGGCCTCTATCGTTATGCCTATACCGTCATCCCTGAGCATGGCTTGAGCCCTGATGCCCTCAGAACCAGCCGAGCCTTTTTTTCTTTTGTCCTTTTCACTCATATAATATCCCTGTCCCTGAGCTCCTGAATAAAATACCTTACATCCCTGCTGCGATACAGCCTGAGCAGGGGGAAAACGATGTTTGAAAGCCTGAACCTGCCCCTGATGTCAAGCTCTGATCTGAGCTCTGATCTGTCAAATATGGGGATGAGCTCCACACTTTCCCCATACAGTGGATACAGAAAGGCCGCAGCCTCCATGACCCGTCCCGTATTGTAGGGATCTCCCGTGCCAAAACGGATGTAGCCCCCTCCTTTTTTCGGTGCAAGGCGCCTAAGCAGTCCCATCAGCTCTCTTGTGATCTGTCCGCAGGCTGCCCTGTTTCTCTCCTGGCGAAGCAATGAAACAGCCTCGGACAAAAGCTCAAGCATGCGGCTTATCCTATCCCTCATCCTGCACCTCCGATATGCCTTCAATACTGTAAAGCTTCACTCCAAAAAGCCTTATGCTGCCTATCTTGGCCACTCCGTGCCTGTACTCGATATCAGCGGATACCGTGCCAAAAAGCCAGGATATCCTTCCTCTGCCGTCCATGACCGTCTCGTCAGCCGAGCCCCTGGCCCTGTAGCTGATGGGTGCAAAAAGGAGCAGGAGCAGAAGCAGCAGGGCAAGGCCCAAAAGCACCAGCACAAGTATCAAAAGGAGCTTTAAGATGCCAAATATGACCCCTGTCATCGTCTTTAGTTCTTGTCCGGAGCCTCGGCCTTGTCAGACCTGTCCTTGTCCTGCTTTTTTTTGTATTTTTCTATGATCCTGGAGCAGAGCCTGAGAGCCTCGACTGCCGCCTGCTCCCTTATGTCAGCCCTTTCTCCCTCGAAGCTGTACTCATAGGCCTTTACCTTGCCCATGCAGTATATGCCGATATATACAAGCCCTACCGGCTTGCCCTCCTCTGCCGAGGGGCCGGCATTTCCCGTCACTGAGACAGCTATGTCCGTATCAGCATTGACGGCAGCCCCCAGGGCCATCTCCTTTGCAGCCTGTCCGGATACTGCTCCCTGCTTTTTTAGCGTGGACTTGGATAGCTCCAGAGTCTTTTTCTTTGCCTTGTTGCTGTAGACTATAAAGCCCTCCTTGAAATGTTCCGAGATCCCGGGAACATTTACAAGCTTTGAGCATACCAGGCCTCCGGTGCAGGACTCTGCCACGGATATGCTGAGTTCGTATCTCTTTAGTAAGGAATAAAGCTCATATTCGGGTGCCATACTGGGATCCGAGCCCTCCAGCAAAGCTCCTCTGGCGTCTGCCTCCC
Organism: uncultured Lachnospiraceae bacterium; assembly: GCA_944377385.1. Taxonomy (GTDB): domain Bacteria; phylum Bacillota; class Clostridia; order Lachnospirales; family Lachnospiraceae; genus Avilachnospira. Next base: position 5,850 of record CALWET010000043.1, read on the forward strand.
TGATATCCTTCATCACATACCTCCCTCAGTTATGATGCTGATGTTTTTTGCTATATAATCTATAAGTGAAACTATGGTCAATATGACAGCCAATGCCTCGACTGCATACATTATGGCAACTGCCAGTGCAAAGGCCGTATCCGAGCCCACAAAATATGCAGGAAGCTTGAGTATCAGGATCACGCACATGATCATCTGTACCACGGTCTTTCGCTTTCCCCACTTGCTGGCGGCTATGACCACTCCACGGTCCGCCGCCACCAGCCGAAAGCCACTGATGATGAACTCCCTGGCCACTATGATCAGCGTGACTACGGGGTTAAGGCTGCCCTCGGAGCTGAGCAGTATCAGAGCCGAGCATACCAGCAGCTTGTCTGCCAGGGGATCCATGAATTTGCCGAAATTAGTTACGAGCCCCTGCTTCCTGGCTATGTGTCCGTCCAGATAGTCTGTAAAGGAGGCCACAAGGAATATGAGGCAGGCGATACCCCTGAGCACATAGTAGGGTGTAAAGTCAAAGCCATCCATCAGCTGTGATGTCAGGACCTGGCTTGTGCTCATCAGCATGGCTGCCACAAAAAAAGGTATCATGATGACTCTGAGCACGGTCAGTTTATTTGGTAGATTCATAACTCTATTGCCTCTTTAAGATCTAAGCCAGCAGCTCTCCAATGAGATCGTAGCCGTTTGCGCCTGTAACTCTGACGGGGACCATGTCTCCGGTCATGAGCTCCCTGGCTCCGGCCTCGATATATATGTATCCGTCAACTTCCGGGGCATCCATGTAGGTCCTGCCCACATATACTCCGCTGCTGCCGCTTTCCTCCTCCGCAAGCCTGCCCTCTATAAAGGCGGTCAGTTCCCTGCCCACCTGGGCCTTGGCCCTGCGGAAGGCTATCTCCTGCTGGATGCTCATGATCTCATCTCGTCTCTGCTGCTTTTTCCTTTCTGAAACCTGATGACTAAATGCCGCGGCCCTGGTTCCCTCTTCCCTTGAATACGTGAAATCTCCGAGTCTGTCAAACTCCATCTCACGAATAAATTCACAAAGAATCTTATGATCCTCATCTGTCTCTCCCGGAAAGCCCGAGATCATGGTCGTGCGAAGGACCATGTCCGGTATCCTCTTTCTGATGCTCTGGATCCTCTCGGTGATCTCGGCCCTGGTGGTGGCCCTGTTCATGCGTCTGAGTATATGATCCGAGGCGTGCTGTATGGGTATGTCCAGATAATGACAGACCTTTGGCAGCCTGGCAATGGCGTCGATCAGCTCGTCCGTGACCTCCTCGGGATAGCAGTAAAGTATCCTGATCCAGGCTATGCCTTCGATCTCGCTGAGCCTCTCAAGAAGCTCTGGAAGCATCTTTTTGCCATAAAGGTCAGTGCCGTATACACTGGTCTCCTGGGCTACCAGCACAAGCTCCCTTACCCCATCTTCTGCAAGCCTTTTGGCATCCTCAAGGAGATACTCCATGGGCACGGAACGCTGAGGCCCCTTGAGATAGGGTATGATGCAGTAAGAGCAGCGCTTGTTGCAGCCCTCTGAAAGCTTGAGATAGGCATAGCCTCCTATGCCTGTCCTGGCCCTGGGCATGAGCTCCGATTCCCTGATATGATTTTCCGTAATAGGCAGGTAGAGGCTGAAATGCTCACCCTCTCCCTTTGGCTCCAGGGCCCTGGCTATCTCCTGAAAGGAATTCGTACCCAGGACGGCATCCACCTCAGGAAGCTCCTTTATGATCTCGTCCTTGTAGCGCTCTGCCATGCAGCCGCACACCACAAGTCTTTTTATCTGTCCATTACTGCGAAGCTCCGCAGCCTCAAGTACCGTATCCACGCTTTCTGAAAGGGCATCCCCTATAAAGCAGCAGGTATTGATGATCACCACATCCGCTTTTTCCATCAGGGGCTCATGGCTGTAGCCCAGGGACTGCAGCTGCCCGAGCATGCGCTCACTGTCGCAGAGGTTTTTGTCACAGCCCAGGGATATGATGCATATGCTGGGCTTTTCAGGCATCCGCTCTGCCCTCGCCAAGTATCTTTACCTGTCCCTCATAAAGCTCCTCTACGGCCACTGAAAGAGGTTTTTCATGATCCTCTTCCTTTACAAGGGCAGGAGCTCCGTCCACAAGCTGCCTCGCTCTCTTTGCCGCAGCTATGACTATGGAATATCTGCTCTTTACCACAGGGGTCTCGTCCTCTCCGATACCCTTGTTTGCGACATCCATCAAATCGTTATATGTAGGTCTAAGCATTGCCATAGATATTTCCTCCAAAATTCCATTTGGATATATTATAAGCCCTAAGGCTGAAATCAACAAGCAGATAAAGCCATTTCGTAAAAAGGTTCCTTTTTATTTATCAGTGCTCTGCCCCATCGATCTGGTGAGGCATCTGCAAAAACACCATATATCACATTCCCTGAAGGGAACTGTCTTCCTAAAAAGGGCTGAAGCTCAGGGTCCAGCTCAGAGGAAAGCAGATTTTTATCCAGTCCCTGTCAAACTCAAAGGAATAGCTTTCATTGCCTCGGATAAGCTGTACATAAAGCTGACCTATCAAAACAGGTTCGGCCTCGCTGAAAGCATCATATACATAAATAGTTTTATTACTCTTATCTATCATTTCTTTCTCCGTGATGCACGTTTGCGTGTAAGCAGATTCAGATCCTGTATGGTCCTGCCCATCTGATCATCCCTTGCTATGTACAGCAGGTCCTCATCCATGCCGTTCAGGGCATGCAGCACCGCAGCATAAATACCCATGGCAACGGCAGGATTACCGGATTCCACCTTCCAAAGCGAGGCCCGGCTGATACCGGCACGCTCGGCTACAAGCTCGGCAGGCAGATTCCTGCGCAAACGTGCAAGCTTTATCTGCTCACCCATTATTTTAAGTATCCTTTCCGTAGTAGGAAGTATGTTATAGGCTGCTTTTTTCATAGGCTTAAAAACCGTAGATCTATACCTTTCTGAATTTTCAGGCTAAGATCGGACTGCGATCAATATAATATCTCATTTTTATTTACGATTACTATTATATACGCTATTTGCGGAAAATGTCAATTTTAGTAAATGTTAATTTGCCTTTTATAAAAAGCTGGTAAAAATAACAAGGACAGGAAAGCTATTACGGCCTTCCTGCCCCTGCATATCTTATATCTTATATCTTATATCTTATATCTTATATTTCAGTTCATCTCTGACAGACCTATGATCTATACGATCTCAGTCCATATAAAGCCTATGCACCATCCTCTGGCGGTCCACATCTGTTATCTGGAGTATGTTCATCTCGTCGCTGCTGTGCTGAAGCACATTGTCTATGTCGATGACCAGCATGCCAAAGGTCAGCCTGCCCTTCAGGTCCACCTCACCGTAGCGAAGCTCGGACTGACAGCTCCCTGGCTCTGTTGCTCTCATGACTGCGGCAAGCTCGGGAAGGGGAAGCATACGATTCCTCTCTCCCACAGGCAGCTCGGCGTTTTCATCGCACCAGATCTTTTTCATGAGCCTGTTATACTGATGGAGCAGCGGCTCCTTTTCATGCATCCTGCTGTCCACCTCAGCCCTTGACATATAGCTTTTGAGCCCAAGGTCCACGGGACACATGGCTATGTTTACTCCGCTCCTCAACACTGCCCAGGCAGCCTCGGGATCCATGTAGGTGGCATGATCCAAAACTATGCCAAGCTCTGCATGTCTCTGGGCTCCTCCGCACCAGATCAGCTCCTTTATGAGGTCCTTTGCATCGGGATGCCGATCCAGCAGCAATGCCACATTGGTCAGGCAGCCAAAGCACAAAAGCTTTGTCTCTCCCTGTCCCTCTTTGAGCCTGCGGTAAAGCATGTCCGGCCCATCATCCTCGCTGAGATAACAGAGCTCATCAGTTTCTATCTGAAGTCCGTTTATGGCCTGAGCTATATCCTCGTCACTGGGATCTATCAGATAGTCTCTGGACAGGGGACGGTCAGCCCCAAGGGCCACCTCCACATCCCAGTTAAAAAGCTTTAAAAGGCCGCTCAGGCTCCTGTGGGAGCTTTCCAGGCTGGTCCTTCCAAAGCAGAGGCTTATGCCCTCCACCTTTACCTCTGGCAGCCTGCCAAGTGCAAAGAGGGCCGCAGCGCTTTTTTCAGTCACGGACATGTCTATCAGTAGTCTTTCCTGCTTCATGCTGTCACCTCCCCATAGCCTTCCTCGTATTTCTTAAAGCAGCCAAGGAAGTAATCTGCAAAGCCCTCCCTGTCTATGGAATCCATAAAATAGAGGTTTTTCTCCTCCGTGGGCAGCTTCAGCGTGTCCTCGTAGTCTATCATGGTCATACCAGTACACAGCTCAGACTGGCTCTCGCAGCGACAGAAGTATCTGCCATAGGTAAAGAGCTCTGGATGCTCTATAAAGGCTATTGAGCAGGGATCATGCATGGACTGGCCAACAAGGCCATCCACCGCATCCTCGCCAAGCTTTGAACAGGTCTTGTAATAGGCCTTTATCAGCTGATAGGCTGCCTGGCCTACCGGGGATCTGAGCTCCTTCATGCCTTCAAACTCATCCACCGTGATCAGAGCCCTGCCCGTCAGATCTCCCGGAGCCATGTAAAAAGGTATCCCGGATTCAAAAACGATCTCCGCACCGTGGGGATCATAGAAGATGTTGACACTGGACATGGGGCTTGGAGTGCCGTTTCTGATATAGCCTCCCATGTTTACGAAGCAGCGCAGATACTGTCCGGCGTCAGGGTGCTTCCTGAGCAGCAGCCCGGCATCCGTCAGGGGCCCAAGGCAGCAATATACCACTGGCTCGGGACTCTCCTTTATCAGACGATACACAAAGTCCCAGGCCTTTTCCTTCTGAAGGGCTGCCGTGGTGTCCGGGAAGGGGAACTGATAGTCTCCAAGGCCGTTGCTTCCATGCACTACCATACCTCCGTTATAGATGTCTCCGTCGCCCTCCATACTGCGGAGTATGGGCCTGTCTGCGCCTGCCGCCACTGGTATGTCCTCCCTGCCGCAGAGCTTGAGCACATTCAGCGTGTTCCTGAGTGTGTGGCTGAGATGGTTGTTTCCATGGGTGGCCGTGACTCCCAGGATCTCCAGGTCGTCACTGACACAGGCCATCATGAGCGCCAGGGCATCATCGATACCGGTGTCCACATCAAAGATTATCGGGATCTTCCTCATACGAACTTCCTCCTTTTTCTCGTATGCTTTAATATATACATCGACGACATTTGCTATATCGCCGAATGCTGAAGGCCCATTATCGGGCTTTCATCCTTTATTCAAAGGGTCTGAAAAAAGGGCCCTTTTTTATTTCATTCCTGCCTCAGAAAGCTCAGCTGCTATCCTTTCGGCACGTTTTTTTGCCTCATGGATGACCCTTTCCCTGTCTATGGTCAGGAATTCTCCATCCTTATAGAGTATCCTTCCGTCCACCACGGTCATCCATATATCCGAGCTCTGGGCAGAATGTACCAGGTTGGATACTGGATCATGAAGCGGGGCCAGGTGAGGCCTGTCCAGATCCACTATGACAAAGTCAGCACGGAAGCCCTCCTCTATGACACCGCAGTCCGTCCTGCCCTGGGCCCTGGCTCCGTTTATGGTAGCCATCCTCAGCACATCTGCGGGAAGCAGCATGGTGGGATCCCTGAAAAAGCCCTTTGCAGCCAGGGATACCAGGTGCATCTCCTCCATCAGGTTGAGATTGTTGTTGCTGCTGGCTCCGTCAGTGGCAACGACGGTGTTGATGCCACGCTTCAGGAAATCATATACAGTGGCTATGCCGCTGCCAAGCTTGAGATTTGAGGATATGCAGTGGGATATGGTGGCGTGGTGCCTGGCCAGTATCTCCTTGTCCTCATCCTCTATCCACACGCAGTGAGCGCACATTACGGGGTTCTCAAATACGCCCAGGCTCTCCATGTACTGGACGGGAGTCCTGCCTCCCCTGCGGGACTTGCATTCCTCATGCTCCTTCCTTGTCTCTGATATATGAGTATGGAATATCATGCCGTTTTGCTTTGCCAGCCCGGACATTTTCTCTATGAGCTTTTCCGTGGAGGTATATTCCGCATGCAGACCTGCATCCACCCTCACACGGTCATCGCTCCAGTCCCTGACAATGTCCATAAGGCTCAGTGTGTCCCTGTAGCCCTTGATATCCTCTATCTTTTTGGAAGGATCCATGCAGGTCACGCCATGGCAAACATTGCCCTTCATGCCGGATTCGTGCAGTGCAGTGGCGATGTCAATGATATTGAAGTACATATCGGATACCGATACGCAGCCGCTGCTTATGAGCTCCATGATGCCAAGGAGGGCTCCATAGTAGCAGTCCTCGGGCTTCATCCTGTTCTCAAAGGGAAACATGGCCTGCTCAAGCCAGTCATGGAGAGGCAGTCCCTCGCCCCTGCCCCTGATCATGGTCATGGGCAAATGGCAGTGGGTGTTGTAAAAGCCGGGCATCATGAGCTTATCTTTGCCGTCTATGACCTCGCCGGCATATTCCTCCGGAAGCTCGCTGCCGATGTATTTAAATCTGTCTGCCTCCACCAGCACGTTTTGGTGCTCATGTACCTTGAAGTCTCTGTCCAGCAGTTTGATGTCCTTTATAAGCATATCATGACCTCATTTAATCTATGTCAACATTTATGATGGCATCCAGAGCTATCTCTATCTCCTTGTCCACTGCTGCCTTCAGCATGGCGGGATCCGGCTGATAGCCCTCTACTCCTACAAGCTCAAAGGCAGGAGCATCCACTGCTATGATGGCTCCGGATTTTACACCATTGAGGCTGGCGACCACCAAAAGTCCTGCAACCTCGTTTTCCATGGCCAGGACTCCGGCCTTCATATAGAGCCTTACCTTTGATTCCAAAAGGCCTGGATAGAAAAGGGCCTGGGTCAGGCAAAATCCGCTGTTTACCTTTACATCCCTTCCCTTTGAGCTCTCCTCAAGGGCCCTGACTACATCCATATCTGCTACTGCGGGATATGACAGGGGCAGCATCTTTTCTGTAACACCATCCTCGCGGCAGGCTGCCTTTACTATGACCAGGCTGCCCTCGGTGATGTCCTTCTGCATGCCGCCGCAGGTGCCTACACGGATGATGACCTTGGCTCCGGCACGGCAGAGGCTTTCAAAGGCTATGACAGCTCCGCCCTCTCCTACTCCGTGGGAGGTGACAGTGATGGGCACGCCCTTCCAGGTGCCGCTGTAGGAATGATATTCCCTGTTCTTTGCCAGGCACTTTACGTCCTCAAGCCTTTCAGCTATCTTTGCAGCTCTGGCAGGATCTCCGCAGGTTATGACCCTGGGATTTATGTCACCCTTGCATACTGCTATGCAGGGAAGTACTTCTCTCTTTTTCTCTTCCATCTCATAAGATCGGCCCGATCAGATCAGCTTGATCCGGTCGGGCCATCCTTTCCCCGGTATATACCGGATAATATTTTTATGTTTTGCCCAGGCTAACTTAGGCATTCTTCTTTCTGATGGCCCTCCATCCGAATATGGACAGGGCGATGACAGTTGCAGCATATGGTATGGCCTGAGTAAGCTGTGAAGGCACATAGTTCTGAAGCAGCACGCCTGCGGACTGGCAGATGCCAAAGAACAGGCTGGATGCTATGACGAACAGGGGATGTGCCTGGCCCATGCTGGCTGATGCCATGGCCATGTAGCCACGTCCTGCGCTCATGTCCTCGGTAAACAGGGTGACCTGACCCATGCTGAGCACTGATCCTCCGAGGCCGCAGAGGGCTCCGGAAACAAGCACTGCTATTATCTGCGTCCTGAGGGTCTTGATACCAAGGCTGTCTGCCGCCTCTATGTTCTTGCCCACCGACTGGGTATGGAAGCCGGATACGGTCTTATAGAGGTAAACGAACATCAGTATGGCAATGATGTAGGACAGATAGTCTATAAAGGTCAGCTGCTCAAACAGTCTGCTCACCACCGGGATCTCACTGATCACGGGCAGCTTTATCTTTGGCAGGGATATGAGCTCAGGGCTTGAAAAGCTGCCCCTTACTCCGAATATCGTGGACAGAAGCACACTGGTCAGTCCGCTGGTCAGCAGATTGACGGAGGTACCTATGACCATGTCCGCAGCCTTGTACTTTACCTGCAGTATGGCTACTATCGAAGCAACGGCTGCTCCGCCAAGCATTCCGCAGAGTACTGCCAGATATACATTGCCTGTAAAATAGTTTGCAACTATGGATACAAAGCAGCCTATCAGTATCTGGCCCTCAAGGGCTATATTGAATACACCTACCTGGCTGCATATAGCAGAGCCAAGGGCCGCCAGAAGGATAGGCGTCGTGGAACGTATGGTGGAATTGAGTATAACAGCTAACATGTTCATACGGTCTCAGCACCTCCTTTACTTTCCTGGGGCTTTGCAGGCTCCTGCTTTTTCTGCTTCCTCCATTTACTGAAGAACTGTACGCCCAGCTTGGCCGAAACGAACAGGGTTATGCTGGACTGGATGACCGTAGCCATCTGTATGGGTATGCTGGAGGTACGCTGTATGGCCTGGCCTCCTACCTGCAGTCCCGACAGGAATATGGATGTAAAGAATATGCCTATGGGATGAAGGTTGGATATCAGGGCTGCCATCAGTCCCGTCCATGCAAAGCTGGCACTTGTGAACATATTGTCCGTGTACCTGTACTTTGAGCCATAGATCTCACAGATACCTGCCAGGGCAGCTATGGCGCCGCTCAGGGCCAGGGTCTTGAGCATGACCTTTCTCTCAAATACGCCGCCGTATTTTGCAAAGTTGGGATTGAAGCCCGTCATCTTTGACTCATAGCCAAATACGGTCTTTCTCTCCATGAAATAGAAGGCGATCACTACTATGGCAGCAATGATGATGCCTATGCTCAGGTTGTTCGTGGTGCTGAGCTTTACGAACTGCACGCTCTCCGGTATGGTCTGGGTGACCAGTGATATGCCGTCACCATATGGATCCATAAAGGGATAGCTGACCAGATATGAGGCTATGTAGTTTGCCACATAGTTCAGCATCAGCGTACATATGACTATGGAGCTTCCGAACTTCATGTTGAGCACTGAAACTATGGATGCATATATGCTTCCTGCCAGCATGCCAAGAAGTATGGATACTATCAGGAGCAAGGGTCCGGGCAGCGGGATATATATGGCGGCAAGGGTGGCCGCAAAGGATCCCGTGATCATCTGTCCTTCGACTCCGATATTTATATAGCCGGCTCTCCAGGCAGCCGCCGTAGCTATACCGCATATGATTATGGGTGTGGCACGGGTCAGCGTCTGGCTCAGATAATAGGGGCTCAGGAAGGACCTCGAGAACATCGTCTGATAGATCTCGATGGGATTTTCATCGGAAGCAATGATGAACACGGCTCCAACCAGCAGTCCCAGTATGGTAGCTATCACGGGCTGAGCCATGATCGCTCCAAAACGCTTGAGATATGTCTTAATCTTGTCCATTCTGTCCTCCCATCATCAGGAAGCCAACCTTGTTGGTATCGGCCTCTGCTCTGGTAAACTCACCCCTGATCTGTCCGTCATAAATGACGTAGATACGATCTGAAAGTGACATGACCTCAGAAAGCTCCGAGGATATGAGCAGCACACCGTCCCCGCGGTTACGCTTATCCATGAGCCTGTCATGGATAAACTCCTGGGCACCTATGTCCACTCCTCTGGTAGGCTCTGCAGCTATGAGGAATTTGGAATTGTGCTCTATCTCCCTTGCTACAATCAGCTTCTGTATATTTCCTCCGGAAAGGGCACCGGCAGGCTCTCCCATGTGATCGTACTTGACACTGTACTTGTCCAGCAGATTCAGGGCGAACTCCTGATTATGCTTTTCATTCAGCAGGCCCTTTGATGAAAACTCCGGCAGATGCTCATAACCCATGATGGAGGTCTCTTCAAGATCCGCCTTCCTTGCGCAGCCAAATTCATACCTGTCCTCAGGTATGTGGGCGCAGCCAAGATCCCTGATCTCCCTTACACTCTTACCCGAAATATCCTCTCCGCAAAGCTCCACTTTTCCACTGTCAGGCTTGAGAAGTCCCGTCAGGCACTGTATCAGCTCAGTCTGTCCGTTTCCGGAAACGCCTGCTATGCCGACGATCTCGCCCTCGTGCACATTTATGCTGAGGCCGTTAAGGATGGAAACTCCCTCATGCTTATATCTCAGATCCTCAACGTCCAGCACCAGCTTTCCGGGCTCCTTCTTTTCAACCTCTCTTGGAGGTATGCCTCTGCCCACCATCAGGTAGGACAGCTCCTTTATGTCCGTCTCGCTGATCAGACGCTCTCCCACGAACTTGCCCTGTCTCAGGACTACCGTCCTGTCGGCCACATCCATGACCTCCTGAAGCTTGTGGGTGATTATGATTATACTCTTTCCCCTCTTTGCCAGGTCCTTGATGGTCTTCAGGAGCTCTTCTATCTCCTGGGGCACCAGCACGGCCGTAGGCTCGTCAAATATGATTATGTCGGCATTCTGATAGAGCACCTTGAGTATCTCTATCCTCTGCCTCATTCCTACTGAGCAGTCCTCTACCTTGAGATCGGGATCTATGTGGAGTCCGTACTCGTCTCCCAGCTCCCTGACTATCTCAGCAGCCCTCTTTCTGTCAAAGAAGCCGTTTTTCTTGGGCTCCTTTCCATAAACTATATTTTCCGCAACGGTATAGCTCTCAAACAGCATGAAGTGCTGCTGTACCATACCTATTCCGTGGTCAATGGCATCAAGCACAGAATGTATCTTCAGTTTTTTTCCGTCAAGGAAGATCTCACCGGAATCCGGCTTATTGAGGCCGTAAAGTATCTTGGATATGGTAGACTTTCCGGCTCCGTTCTCTCCTATGAGAGCCAGGATCTCGCCCTTGTTCAGACCAAAGCTGATGTTGTCATTTGCAACCGTCTTGCCAAAGGTCTTTGTAATGTTTTTAAGTTCCAGGAACATCCCTATCCATTCCTCCTGAAATTATACAAAGAGAAGCGGCACGTCATCCGGCCGCTTCTCCGTTATGATCTATTGCTCCGGATCAATACTCGTAGGTCTCCTCAGCGGGAACTACGGACAGATCGATCTCCTTGCTGGCGATCTTGTCGGCTGTCTCCTTGAGAAGTGCGATATCCTCGTCAGTAAGCCTGTCAGTCCTGGGGTTCTCGGACTCATGGGTTACATAAACTGCTCCAATAGCGCCCTCTGCTATTCCAAGGGTCTCGTTCTCGGTGTTCCAGTCACCAAAGTACTGGTCCATCAGATAAACCATGGTAGCATAGGTATCCTTGATCTGGCTTGTAACGATGTAGGGATTCTCGGGATCTGTAAGGTCTACGTCCTGTCCAGAGGTGTAGAAGCCATTCTCAAGAGCTGCCTCGAAGGTACCCTTGTCGCCGCCTGCTGCTGCAGAGTTGATGAACTGGCATCCCTGCTCGAACTGCTGGATAGCATACTCCTTAGCCTTTGCGGGATCGTTGTAGTCACCTACATAGTTGAATACGAACTTTGCATCGGGCTTCTCGGACTTAACGCCCTCCATGTAGCCCCATCTCCACTTGAAGGAGCTGGGTCCCTGTGATACGTGGATAGCTCCAAAGAGCTCAGCGTCATCATCAGTTACCATGCCGGCGATCTTACCTATAAGGTAAGCACCCTCCTGCTCACGGAATGCGATACACTTAACGTTCTCAGCCTCAACTGTAGAATCTACAAGAGCGTAGTCTGCACGATCCGGGAACTCGGTAGCCAGCTTGTTGATGGCATCGCCTGCCTGCCATGAACCGCCGATGATCAGGTCTGCACCCTCCTCAAGAACGGCACGGGCGTTGTCCTCGTATGCTGCTGCATCGGGGCACTCAGCGATAACTACGTCGAAGCCATACTTCTCGGCAGCTGCCTCAAGTCCTGCGATCATGTCAAGTACGAATACCTGGGTTCCAGCCACGTCAGAGATCAGAGCTACTGTCACGCCTTCTCCGGGAAGAGCTCCGTCCTCGGCTGCCTCGGTAGCCTCGCCCTCAGCTGCTGCTTCGGTGTCTGCTGCCTCCTCGGCTGCTGCTTCGGTAGCTGCTGCAGTCGTCTCTTCAGCGCTGCTTCCGCATCCGGTAGCCAGTACCAGCATGGACATAGCAAGTCCGGCTGCAACGACCTTCTTGATTGCTTTTCTCATTTTTCCTTATTCCTCCTTATTTCACATCAATGTGCTTGATGATCTCTTTAAGATACTTCCTGAACTCCAGAGAGGAGCGCTTTGCAACGACATCCACTTCGGCGCCGTTGATGCCGCCCACCTCCATGCCTGCAGCCATATTTGTGATCAGGGATATGGCCAGGGTCCTCATGCCGCAGTGAGCCGCAGTGAGCACCTCTGTGATGGTGGACATTCCGCAGGCATCTGCGCCTGCTGTCCTCAGGAAACGTATCTCGGCAGGGGTCTCAAAATGAGGTCCTACCTGATATGCATAAACACCCTCCTGGACCCTGAGCTCACAGGAGCCTGCCAGGCTCTTTGCCAGCTCGCGGAGATCCTTGTCATAGGCGTTGCACATGTCGAAAAATCTGGGCCCTATGCGATCGTCGTTGGGTCCTCTCATGGGAGAGGCTCCCATAAGGTTGATATGATCATTTATGATCATCAGATCGCCAGGCCTGTAGCCGCTGTTTATGCCTCCGGCAGCATTGGTCAGGATGACGGTCTCCACTCCCAGGAGCTTGAAGAGCCTGATGGGAGCCACAAGCTGCTCGAAATCATAGCCCTCATAATAATGGAAGCGTCCTGACATGCAGACTACCTTTTTGCCGCAGAGCTCACCAAGTATAAGCTTGCCTGCATGGGACTTAACGGTGCTTACCAGGAAATTGGGTATGTCGCCATAGGGTATCTCTATGGGATCCTCTATGTCGTCTGCAAGTCCGCCAAGGGCTGAACCGAGTATCAGAGCTATCTTAGGCTCATAATCTATCTTTGATCTTACGTACTCAGCGGACTTTTCAAAATACTCAAGCTTGTAGTCATATTTCATTCTGTTACTGTGCTCCTTTTTTCCTGTCCTCTATCATGATCCTGATGCCCTCGATGACCACCTTTATGGCCTTGGACATATCCTTTTCAGTCTCTACGGGCAGTCCTGCCTGCTCTCTTTCCTTGTTCCAGATGACATGAAGCACGGCTCCTGCCTTGACCTTCCTGATCTGGGAAACTATGAACACGGAAGCACATTCCATCTCTGATGCCAGAGCGCCTGCCCTGATCCAGGTATCATAATGCTCCTTCAGATCCCTGCCTATGGGCATGCTCATGGGATCGTGCTGTCCAAAATAGGAGTCCTTTGACTGGACTACGCCTCTGTGAGCCTTTACTCCGACCTTTTCCGCAGCCTTTGACAGTGCGCATACCACATCGAAGTCAGGTACTGCCGGAAACTCGGTATATACGTATTCCTTGGTGGTGCCCTCCTGACGTATGGCGCCTGTAGGGATCACTACCTCGCCTGTGAGGACATCCAGCTGCATGCCTCCGCAGGTACCAAGGCGGATGATGGTATCCACGCCTATCTTTTTCAGCTCCTCCACAGCTATGGCTGCCGAAGGGCCTCCCATACCACTGGAGATGACCAGCACCTTTTCCCCATCCAGGTAGCCCTCATAGCTCGTATACTCTCTGTGGACGCTGAGGGGCTTGGGATCATCCAGGTACTCAGCTATGACCTTTACTCTGGCGGGATCACCCGGCACTATGGCATACCTGGCTCCAAGGTCTGAGCTCAGATCAATGCTGCTGCAATATACCTTTTCCTCCATTCAAACCTCCTGTTATATGAAAGCGAATTAAATTGTGTGTTTTTGTGTGATTTTTAATAGATTTTGTTGATTTTTGTTGTGTTCGCCTATAACATACAATATTTTTTCAGAATAAACAACCCATATTTATATATTATATAAACTTTGTGTAAAATAACAATATGACAATGGGTGTTTTTCCGTAAATATCCCTGGCCTGTTTGTGCATTATGCTCAAATGCCTGCATCTGCCGACTTCCTGTCCAAAGCCCGGTCAAGGCGCTGTACTATACTGTTTACAGCACTGTCCTGAGCTCCTTTTGGAACTCCTCCAGGAACTCAAGCTGCTGGGATGCCCTCATATGCTGATCCTGTATCAGATAGTTCAGATGCTTTACTGTCTTGTCCAGATTGTCATTGATCATTATGTAATCATAGGCCTCCACTCCCACAGCCTCCAGAGACGCCCTTTCAAGCCTCTTTTTTATGACCTCGTCGGACTCGGTGCCCCTGTGCATGAGCCTCTTTTTAAGCTCTCCTGCAGAGGGTGTGGTTATGAATATAAGTACGGATTCAGGATATTTTGCCCTGATCTTCAGGGCTCCCTGGATCTCTATCTCAAGGATCACGTCCCTGCCCTTTTTCATCTCCTGCTCAACATAGGAGCGTGGAGTCCCGTAGTAATTGTCTACATACTTTGCATATTCCAGAAGCTCGTCATTCTGTATCATTTCCAGGAACCTTTCCCTGGACACGAAAAAATAATCCACGCCGTCCTTCTCGCCGGGGCGCGGAGCCCTGGTGGTGGCAGATATGGAAAGGGAATAATTGTCATACTCCTCCATGAGCCTTTTCATCAGAGTGCCTTTGCCTGCCCCAGAAAAGCCGGATATGACCACCAGCATCCCCTTTTTCCTTACAAAGCTTCCGTGCTTTACTTCCTCGTGCTTTACTTCCTTTTCGTCATTCAATATTCTGCACCTGCTCCCTGATCTTTTCTATCTCTGACTTGAGGGCTATGGCCGTATCGGCTATCCTGAGGCTGCCTGCCTTTGACAGCGTGGTATTTGCCTCCCTGTTCATCTCCTGGGCTATGAAATCCAGCTCCCTGCCGCAGGCCCCGCCATCCGTGAGCTTGCTCCTCATAGCTCCTATGTGGCTGCGCAGCCTGACCATCTCCTCGTCCGTGCATATCTTGTCCGCAAATATGGCCGTCTCTGTCAGTATCCTCTGTTCGTCCACCTGTATGGAAGCCGCAGAAAGGGTCTCCCTGATCTTTGCTGAAAGCCTGTCCCTGTAGCTGTCCACCACAGAGGGGCTGGCCTCCTCTATGATGCCCACAAGGTCCTCCATGCCGGAAAGTTTGAGCAGAAGATCCGACCTGAGCCTGCCTCCCTCCGAGGCCCTGGCTTCTATAAAAGATGAGAGAGCCTTCCTGAGCACCGGCTCAAGTACGCTAAAAAGCCACTCCTCATCTCCGGTCTCCTCGTCCATGCTGAGCACATCGGGACACCTGGAAAGCACGCTTGTGCCTATGTCATTCCTTATGCTGAAATCCTCGGCCATCTGTCTGAAATAGTCTACATATTCGGCAGCGATCTCTTTGTTGTACTTGAGCACCCTGCCCCTAGCAGTATAATCCTCGAAGCTGACAAAGAGCTCGGCCTTGCCCCTCTGCATGTATTCCTTGCATATGGCCCTGATCCTTGCCTCAAAGCAGTTCATCCTTCTTGGGAGCCTCAGGCTCAGATCCAGGTACCTGTGATTTACTGCCCTGAGCTCTACCAGCACACGGTATTCGTCCGTGACCGTCTCGCTCCGTCCAAAGCCTGTCATACTGTATATATCCTGCATATCAAAAAGCCTCCGGCTTATGCTGCTGAAGCTCTGCACAGATGCCTGCACCTGCTCTGCAGCTTTAGTTAGAGTATATCAGATAGCTGATCTTGGTTCAATCATTATGGAATAGTTTGTGTGGTATATCACATAGCCAGGGGCTGCTCCCGGAACACGCCTGAGCTCCCTCCTCCTGACATAATCCACCTCTACCTTGTCCTCGCTCCCCGCCTTTGAATACCAGGCTGCAAGGGCTGCCGCCTCAAGACAGGTGCGATCCGGAAGCTCGCGCTTTCCGGTCCTGGCTATGACATGGGAGCCTGGCATTCCCTTTGCATGGAACCACCAGTCATCCGGATCCGAAAGCCTGAAGCTGAGCTCCTCATTCTGATAATTGTTCCTCCCCACATATATATCTATACCGTCAGAGGATACGAAATGCAGGGGTTCAGATCTTTCCTCCCTGACCTTTTTCTGTTTTTTCTCTCCATGGCCTCCGCTTATGTATCCGAAATCCTTCATTTCCTGCCTGATGGCTGAAAGATCCGCCTCCGTTTCTGCCATGGAAAGTGCCTGGGCAATGGAATCCAGATGCCAGAGCAGCCTTTTGCTCTCCTCGATCTGGACGCTCAGGGCCGTCATGGTCCTTTTCATCTTCTGATAACGGTCAAAATATCTCTTTGCGTTATCTTTTGCCGAGAGCCTCGAGTCAAGGGGGATGACTATCTCCCTGTCCCCGTCATAATAATTTGAGCACTTAAGCTCCCTTTCTCCGCCCTTTAGACTGTAGCCATAGGTATTTATCAGCTCACCGTATATCCTGTATTTTTCCAGTCCCTCTGCATCCGCATACTGCTTTTCCTGAAGCTCCAGCTTTTTTGCACATCTTTCCGTAAGTGAACGAAGTATGTGCCTGATGTCCTCGGATCTCTGACGTATGCGTCCCTGTTTTTCCCTTTCCTCATAGTAGAGCCCAATTACCTCAGACATGCTGTCATGGCTCTCTCTGTGCCAGCCTGCTCCCTCCATATGAAGGAGCGGCAGGGCCGAAAACTCTTTTGCCTCATCACCGCAGTATATGATATTCGGCTCAAAGGCTCCCTGCTTTACGGGCTGCATCAGTACTGCAAGGGATCTGTGGAGCTTCATAAGCTCCTCGTCAGAAAGCTCAAATGTAGACCTGTCAGAATCCACCCCGGCCCTAAAACAAAGCTCCTCTGCCATGACCGGGCTGAAGCCGGTGATGGACATGTATATGGCCCGGCTCAGCCTGTCATTGCTTTTCCTGAGCCGCCTCATGAATTCATCACAGCCGGCCTCTGAAAGCTTAAAGGGATCTGCCTTTTTATTTGCGTCAGGTATGAAATACTGACGTCCGGGGAGCACCTCCCTGACTGAGCTCGTAAGTACGCCCACATGCTTTATGCTGTCGATGATGCTGCCATCCTCCCTGATGAGAATGATATTGCTGTATTTACCCATCAGCTCACATGAAAGCCTTTTCCTGCTCAGATCGCCAAGCTCGTCCAGATGCTCTATCTCAAAGACCACGATGCGCTCAAGCCCCTCTTTGGCAAGGTCCCTGCCCGCTTGGTATATACGGACTATCCTTCCTCCTCCGATGTGCTTTCTCAAAGACATGCAGAAGCTTGGAGCCTGGGCTATGGAGATTTCATTCTCCTCCCTGAGCCTGAGCATGGGCAGGGAGGGATCAGCAGATATCATGAGCCTTTTCGTCTGTCTGTTGCTCTTTATACTCAAAAGCAGCTCATCCTTTTCAGGCTGAGCCACCTTGCTGATGCTCCCCATCAGGAGCTCGTCATTCAATTCCTTTACGGTGGCAGCCACCGCGAAGCCGTCATATGCCATAATATCAGCCCTTTTTGAATATCAACCCTTTTTAAAGGATGCCCTCTTTCTGAGCAGCGGATCCAGTATCTTCTTTCTGATGCGCAGGGACTTCGGAGTGATCTCCAAAAGCTCGTCCGTATCTATGAAATCCATGCACTGCTCAAGGGACATGATCTTTGGAGGTACAAGCCTCAGGGCCTCATCTGCATTTGAGGATCTGGTATTTGTGAGCTTCTTTGTCTTGCAGACATTTATCTCTATGTCCTCTGACTTGGGAGACTGGCCCACGATCATGCCTCCGTATACCTTTGTGCCCGGGCCTATGAAAAGCGTTCCCCTCTCCTGGGCATTGAACAGGCCGTAGGTTATGGCTTCTCCGGCCTCGTAGGCTATCAGAGAGCCGGTGGGTCTGTAGCTCAGGTCGCCCTTGTAGGGCCCATAGCCGTCAAAGGCTGTATTCAGCACTCCGGTACCCTTTGTATCAGTAAGGAAATCATTTCTGTAGCCTATGAGTCCCCTGGAGGGTATGTTGAACTCGAGCCTGGTCATTCCTCCCTCCATGGGCGTCATTCCCGACAGTTCTCCCTTTCTCTGGGTCAGCTTTTGGATGACCGTTCCCGCATACTCCTCAGCCACGTCTATATAGGCTATCTCCATGGGCTCAAGGCGCTTTCCTCTCTCGTCGGTCTTGTAAAGCACCTCTGCCTTTGAGACCGCAAACTCGTAGCCCTCTCTGCGCATGTTTTCGATAAGGACAGACAGATGGAGCTCGCCGCGGCCTGATACCTTGAAGCAGTCAGGAGAATCCGTCTCCTCCACCCTCAGGGATACATCGGTATTGAGCTCCCTGAAAAGCCTGTCCCTAAGGTGCCTTGAAGTGATATATTTTCCCTCCTGTCCTGCCAGAGGAGAATCGTTTACCATGAAATACATGGCTATCGTAGGATCAGAGATCTTCTGGAAGGGTATGGCCTCCACCTTTTCAGGATCACATATCGTATCGCCTATGTGTATCTCAGGTATGCCGGAGATAGCCACTATGGAGCCAACGCTGGCCTCCTGTACCTCTATGCGCTTCAGCCCGCTGAATTCATAGAGCTTGGATACCTTGGTCTTTATGAGCTTATCCTTGTCATGGTGATTTATCATGACCACCTGCTGATTGACCCTGATCTTGCCGTTTGATACCTTTCCGACTCCTATCCTGCCCACAAATTCATTGTAATCTATGGTGGAGATCAGCATCTGAAGAGGTGCATCAAAATCCCCCTCGGGACAGGGTATGTGGCTGATTATGGTATCCAGCAGCACATCCATCCTGTCCGTAAGCTCATCAGGGGACATGCCGGCCTGTCCGCTCCTTGCGGAGGCAAAAACAAAGGGACAGTCTATCTGCTCATCCGAGGCTCCAAGGTCCATAAGGAGCTCCAGTACCTCATCCTCTACCTCCATGGGCCTGGCCTCGGGCCTGTCTATCTTGTTTACGCATACCACCACGGGCAGGCTGAGCTCCATGGCCTTTCCAAGCACGAAGCGGGTCTGGGGCATGGGACCCTCAAAGGCATCCACCAAAAGTACGACGCCGTCCACCATCTTGAGCACTCGCTCCACCTCGCCGCCAAAGTCGGCGTGGCCGGGAGTGTCCACGATATTTATCTTGCAGCCCTTGTAATTTATGGCCGTATTCTTCGAGAGTATGGTTATGCCCCTTTCCCTCTCTATGGCATTTGAGTCCATGACTCTTTCAGCCACCTCCTGGTTCTCACGGAATACTCCGTTCTGATGAAGCAGGGCATCCACCAGTGTAGTCTTGCCATGGTCTACATGGGCAATGATGGCTACGTTCCTTATATCCTCTCTTTTACCTGTCATATATGATCTCCTTAATATCCTCTTGCATTCATCGCTCTTTCGGCATAGGGGCTTTCGGGGTGCTCTCCTATGATCACGTCAAAAATGGCGTTGGCCTCGGTTATCCTATCCTGGGACTGTAAAAGCCTGGCCTTGAGGTACATGGCCTCCGGATCCTCAGAGTTTATGGAAAGGGCCAGATCATAAAGGCTTTCAGCCTGTGAAAGCTCTCCGCCGTTCCAGGCATCCGTACCCAGGGATACCAGTGTCTGGAAGCCCTCATTCAGCATATACCGATCTATCTCGGCAAGCATGCTGCTGAGAGGCTCCTCTGATGCCGTGGCCCTGTCTATCTGCAGATACTGTGTCGCTGCAGTCACCACGTCTCCGCTGCCATAGGCTCCAGCTATAGAGGAAAGCTCCCGGTACATGGAGGTAAAGGCGGCATTCTCCTCCTCAAAGGCCGACAGCCTCTGGGCTGCGTCATCGTAGACTGCACTCAGGGATTCATACTGCTCCGACAGCTCCGAATATCTTGCATTCAGCTCATTCAGCTCTCTGCTGTTTTCAGCTATCCTGTTATTTGCCGCTATGTTGTAGCTGCGCCTCTGGGCCGGAAGTATGAGCATGACAAAAAGTGCCAGTCCCATGGCCACTCCTATGATGAGATGCAGCACGGTCTGTCCAGCCGTGGCTTCCTTCTTTTCCCTGGGCAGGATGACATCGTCATCCTCCATTCTCCTGTGGGAAAAGGCGTTCTTCATACGGTTCTTTTCCACCTCGGCCCGTCCGGTGCGCTTTTTTACTTCATCCATCAGTATCAGAGCCAGAGGATTGTTGCGATCAGTATCCAGCACCTTCATAAGGGAGCGGCCCGCCCGGGTATTCTGTCCGTCCTCCAGATAAAGCAGAGCCAAAAGCAGCCTGGCCTTTATGAAATTCGGCTTGTCCCTGACTATCTGATTCAGGGCGATAAGAGCCAGGTCCTCTGCTCCATGCTGGGCCTGATGGAGGGCCTGATTGAATTTCCTTGTGACGGCAGCCTCCTTTGCCAGGATCCCCGGCTTTCTCTGGACCTCGTTCAGATAATGATCTGCCCTGTTCTGCTCAGGATCCAGATTCAGACTGATAATCCATTGGACAAGGGCATCCGCCACCTCTCCCATCTCATAGTATATGAGCCCCAAAAGGTTCCTTGCGTCAGTCTGATACTTATTAAAGCGCAGTGAACGCTTTAAAAGCTCGCTGGCTCCAGTAAGATCAGAGAGCTGTGCACGCTCGAGTCCCAGATTATAATAGGCATTGGATACCCTTTTCAGAAGCTTACTGTAATCTTTCATTTATATTGCTTACGCCCGAAGCCATCATGTCTGAGGAGGTATAGGCAGCCTCCTTTATAAGCTGGAGCATGATGTCTCCCATATCCGTCAGATCCGATTTTGCTATAGCCTGCTCGATGTCTCCCACCTCAAGAGAGGGTTTGAATCTGGCTATCTCGTCCTTGAAATTTATCATAAATATCCTTTCCCTGTTTGCAATGCAATGTCAGATATACTTATATATCACCGGCCTGTATCCATTTTCATAATAAAGCACGGGCCTTTGCTCACAGAGGCTGAGCCTGCCCATGGAAAGCTCCGAGATCCTGGCTGAAAAATCCGAAAGCCTGTCACCGGCTATTATGAAGGAAAGCCGGCACCGCTCTCCGTACTCCTCGGAGGCTATGCTTATACCGTACTTTTCTGCGGTATATTTTACCTGGTTAAGGAGCTCATAGCCAAGCCAAAGCCCGGCCTCGGTCCCATAAAGCAGCTCGGCAGTCTCAGAGGCCATAATTGCCTCCCTGAGGGCATCCGAATATGCCCTCACCAGTCCTCCTGTGCCAAGCAGCTTGCCTCCGAAGTATCTGGTCACAACAGCCACGGTATCCGTAAGCTCTGCCCCCTTCAGGATATCCAGCATTGGCCTGCCGGCAGTCCCTGAAGGCTCTCCGTCGTCACTGGATCTTTCCAGTATATCCGAGGCCGCTATCCTGTAGGCAAAGCAGTTATGTCTTGCATCCCGATGCAGCTTCCTGATGCCTTCGATGAACCCGGCCGCCTCTGCCTCAGTTCCGACCCTGGCCAAAGAAGCAATAAATCTGGAGCGCTTGACCTCTATCTCTGAATTATTGATGCTGGTAAGTATCTTCATGCTCTGAACTATTGATGCTGGCAGATATCCTCATATCATTCTGCCGCTTCTTCTCCCAGGCTTTCCTGCCGTTTTCTCTCCGGCAGCTGTGAAAGCACGATGCCGAAAAACATGGAGCAGCAGCCAAAAAGCTCTCTCAGGCTCAGGCTGTCTCCAAGGAGCATCCAGCCTGCCAGCACAGAAAAGCAGGATTCCAGGCTCAGTATCAGCGAGGCCACAGTAGGGTCTGTTGACTGCTGCCCGGTTATCTGCAGGCTGTAGGCCACACCCGAAGAAAGTATGCCTGCATAAAGCAGGGGTAAAAGTCCTGATCTGATCTCCGAAATGCCTGCCTCCTCAAAGAGCAGGGCCGGCACCGCTGTAAGTGCCGCACAGACTATGAACTGTATAAAGGACATCTTTATGCCCTGGACCTTTGGAGCAAAATGATCTATGCACAATATATGAGCAGTATAAAACAATGCGCATAAAAGCGCCAGCATATCGCCGATATTTATGTTTGACAGCCCCTCTCCCGCAGGTATGCAAAGGAAATAAAGCCCTATCGCTGAGGCAACTATGGCTATGGCGACCTTGATTCCGATACGCCTGCCCATAAATATGCCCACTACGGGCACGAGTATCATATAGCAGGCAGTTATAAATCCTGTCTTTCCCGGGCTTGTGTATAAAAGCGCCGTTTGCTGCACGTTTGAGGCCAGGAAAAGACAAAGCCCGCAGCATATGCCTCCCTTTAAGGTGGCGGCATCAGGCCTGAGATCTCCATAAAAGATCCTGAGCACGGGAAGCAAGGACAGCGCCCCGAGACAATTCCTCAGGGCGTTGAAGGTAAAGGGACCCATGACATTGCCCTGTGACTGGGCTACAAAGGCAAATCCCCATATTATGGCTGTAATGAACAGGCAGGCTAAACGCCCGGCCTTTTTGCTGTTTTTTGTCATCAAAATCCGACAGGCTCCTTTATCTCTCCGGTAAGTGCCATTTCAGTCACCTCCAGGAAGGGCCCCTCTCCCCCGTATTCCTTTTGATATCTTATGTCCACCTTTGCCCTGAGCTTTACCCAGGCATGGTTCGCAAAGGCCGACAGCCCGGAATAATGGGCCATATAGCCTATAAAGGTCATATCCGCCTCACAGCAGGTCATGGCCATCCTTCCCGGAACGAAGCAGTCCTCCGGAAAGGCCCTGGACTTCATGATGCAGGCGGTAAAGGATACGAATTTCCCCTTGTACCTTTCGGGATTATCCTTTGCATCAAAGAACCATATCCCAAAGTCCTCGGGCTTTATCTCTATGATCTTTGCCTCTATGTCATAGGGCAGTTCCTCCGGAAGCGTCTCCAGAGGGATCTCTCCGTATCTGTTTTCCATGACTATGGCTGAATCCGAGGTAAGCATGGGACGCAGCTTGCGCTTCCAGTCCAAAAGCTCCTCATCCTTCTTTCCGTCACAGCGATTGACTATGCAGAGCTCCGTATTTTTCAGCATGGGCCCCATCAGAGCCTTCATATTGTTTAAATAGGAGGTCAGCGTGGCCCCGTTAAAAATGGTTATCTGCTGATAAAGCACCCATGCCTCTGGAAGTATGAGCCTGGTAGGGTCCCACATGCCGTTATACTCGATGATGACCCTCTCTGCCTTTGAGCTCTCCCTGAGCTCTTCTAAGTAGGAGGGCTTTAGCTCATCCTCAGAATCCACGGTCACAAGCTTTGTATTGTAGCGGCTCAGCTCCTTTTTGTCATACTCGACCTCTCCCTCCTCACATACTATGAGCAGGGTATTCCCATCTATCTGGAAATAGTCCTCTCCCATGGTATATTTTATAAAGGCGGTCTTTCCGGCTTCCAGAAAGCCATTTATTATAAATACAGGTATTTCGTTGTCGTCTATATAATCTACCATATATGATCAATATTCAGGCCATCAGAACAGTTCGCTGAGCCTGTCCTCCCTGAGCTCTCTGCCTATGACACATACCTTTCCGGTATGCTCAGGCTCTCCGTTCCTGATCTCATATTCCCCAGGCACAAAATCAAAATAGAACCACGCACCCTTTTCATCATCG
>CALWET010000044.1 GCA_944377385.1 uncultured Lachnospiraceae bacterium
AAGGAGGTATAAGCATGGCTAAGGTAGAGCTTAAACAGCCTATCGTAGACGAGATCAAGGAGATGCTCGACGGAGCTCAGTCAGCAGTTGCTGTCAAGTACCTTGGTATCACGGTCGAGCAGGATACGAAACTTCGTAAGGAGCTCCGTGAGAATGGCGTAAGCTACAAGGTATACAAGAACACACTGATAAAGAGAGCTGCCGCCGGCACAGAGTTTGAAGCTCTTAATCCTGATCTTGAGGGCCCTACGGCACTGGCAGTGTCAAAGACAGATGCTACAGCACCTGCACGTATAGTCGCAAAGTATGCCAAGGATATCCAGGTACTGGAGCTTAAATCCGGCGTAGTTGAGGGACAGTATTATGACAAGGCTGGCATCGGCATGATAGCTACCATCCCCGGAAGAGAAGAGCTTATTTCCAAGCTCCTTGGCTCTCTCAAGTCCCCGATCTCCAATCTGGCAAGAGTACTCAACCAGATCGCAGAGCAGGGCGGTGGATCGTCAGCAAAGGCAGAAGAGGCAGCAGCACCTGCGGAAGAAGCAGCAGAGGAGCCGGCTCCCGCAGAAGAAGCAGCACCTGCGGAATGATCGGTTCATTTCAGTAAAGCATAAGGCTGCCTGAATATATGCTGGCAGCAACACAGTTCAGATCAAAAGTATAAATACGGAGGAATATATCATGGCAAAGATGACAACAGCTGAGTTTATCGAAGCTATCAAGGAAATGTCAGTTCTTGAGCTCAATGAGCTTGTAAAGGCATGTGAGGAAGAGTTTGGCGTATCTGCAGCAGCAGGCGTAGTTATGGCAGCAGCAGGCGGTGCAGCTCCCGAGGAGGAGAAGACAGAGTTTGATGTTGAGCTTACTGAGGCTGGCGCAAACAAGATCAAGGTCATCAAGGTCGTTCGTGAGCTTACAGGCCTTGGACTCAAGGAAGCAAAGGATCTCGTTGAGTCTGCTCCCAAGATGGTCAAGGAAGCCGTTGACAAGGCAACTGCTGATGACATCAAGGCTAAGCTTGAGGCTGAGGGCGCAAAGGTTACCCTTAAGTAATCAAACTGCAAAAATAGCAATGATCATGGGGCTGCAAAAGCAGCCCCATATTAAGAAGTCGATAAATAACAATTCTTTTATAAATCAAATTCATTTCTAAATATACTTTTATATCATTCAGAACTTATCATTTTAGATCTAATTTACTTACAGGCCGTCAGGCCTTCGTTATCCCATAAATAATACAATTTAAAAACAATTTTTGTTGTTTTAAAAATAGACTTTGCATCCTTTACATGATAGACTTAGAACACAGGAGGACCGGTAAATGAGCGAGAGGGAATTTTTGCTTGCCATGTCCAATATGATGGATGAAAAGCTATCTGACATGGTGGACAAAAAGCTATCCAATATGATTGAGGGGAGTCTGTCTGAAATGATGGACAGAAAGCTTGCTCCCATCAAGGAAGATATAAATGTTCTGAAGACAGATGTTTCAGAGCTAAAAACTGATGTTTCCGAGCTGAAGACGGATGTTTCAAACCTCAAGACTGAAATGGCTGAAGTCAAGGCAGATATTACAGAGCTCAAAAAAGATATGGCCGAGATCAAGGAAAACATCGTCGTACTCAATACAGAAGTGTCAAGCCTCAATTCAGATATGGCCGAGGTCAAGGCTGGCGTAGCCGACCTCAGGACCGATGTATTTGTGTTGAAGACCGATGTATCTGAGGTTAAGATGGATGTTGCAGGGGTAAAGGTTGCTATAGAAGGTGAGATCAGGCCGCATGTCAAGCTCTTATCTGAGAATTATGTGCCGGCTGCCCGCAGATTTGAAGAGAAAGCAGCAGATATAGATATAATGCGCAGTGAGATCAAGCTTCTCAACGAGGTCGTTGCCGAACACAGCAGGGTGCTGCAAAAGATCTCATGATTTACAAGACATAATTTAAAGCTTTAAAGGGTGTAGAGTTTATCTTAGCCTCCCGACATGCGGATCGAGATGCTGATCTGTGGTCAGGAGGCTTTTTACAAAAGGAGGTACAATTATATGTGTACGAGCATAACATTGAAGCATGGGGATACATATTTTGGGAGAAATCTGGACCTGGAATATCATTTTGGTGAGCGTGTGGTGATAACACCTAGGAATCACACCTTTACATTCAGAAAGAATCCTGCAGTATATAAGGAACATCTGGCCATGATAGGCATGGCTACAGTTGCCGGCGATTATCCCCTGTACGCTGAGGCTGCCAATGAAAAGGGAGTATATGTGGCTGGACTTTATTTTCCCGGCAATGCCTGGTATACCGATGAGATAAAGGAGGACAAGGACAATATCACGCCCTTTGAGCTGATCCCCTGGCTCCTGTCATATTCGACCTGCCTTGATGATGTCAGAAAGCTGTTGAATCGTATCAATCTGATAAATATACCGTTTTCTGACAAGATGCCACTTGCCGGGCTCCATTGGCATATAGCTGACAAGGAGGCCTCGATAGTATTGGAATCTACTAAGGATGGAATAAAGATATATGATGATCCTGTAGGTGTGCTGACAAACAACCCGCCCTTTGATTTTCAGTTAAACAATCTCAGGCAGTATATGAATCTGACACCACATCAGCCTGAAAACAGCTTTGCAAAGGAGCTGCCCTTAACGACCTTTGGAGTAGGGATGGGTGCCATAGGCCTGCCTGGTGATAATTCTCCTGCCTCCAGGTTCGTAAAGGCAGCATTTGGCAGAAACAATGCGGTATTTGAGGATGGAGAGGAAGGCAGTGTTTCCGAATTCTTCCATATCCTTGACTCCGTAGTGTCAGTAAGAGGCACTGTGATCACAGCTGAGGGAAAATATGACATTACTACTTACTCCTCCTGTATAAACGGCGACAAGGGCATATATTATTACAAGACCTATGAAAACAGCCGAGTAAATGCAGTAGATATGCATAGAGAGGATCTGGACAGCGAGGGATTAAAAATATATGAGCTGGATACCAGACAGGATATAAAATTTGCAAATTGAGAGGATGACCTTATGTGGTTTGACAGCTGCACTATATATCAGATATATCCCCTGGGCATGTGCGGATGTCCTTATGTAAATACCGACGTGCCTCAGAGTGATGAAATGGCAGAGGAAGAGCATAAAGACAAAGCACCCATATACCGAGTTGAAAGATTTATCCCCCATATCAAAAAATGCGGGTTTGACACAGTCCTTTTCAATCCGCTTTTTGAGAGCGACGAGCATGGCTATGATATCAGGGATTACAGAAGTCTTGACAGGAGGCTTGGCACAAACGATGATCTTCGCAAGGTCTGTGAAAAGCTGAGATCAGAGGGACTTCACATCATGTTTGATGGAGTGTTCAATCATGTAGGGCGGGGATTCTTTGGATTTCAGGATGTGCTCAGGAACAGAGAGCAAAGCCCTTACAGAAACTGGTTCCACATAAATTTCCAGGGAGACAGCCCTTATCATGACGGGTTTTCCTATGATGCCTGGGAGGGATGCTATAACCTGGTCAGACTTAATCTGCAGGAACCTGAGGTCAGGTCCTATCTTTTTGAAAGTATAAGATACTGGTACGAGGAGTTTCACATATCCGGACTCAGACTGGATGTGGCCTATTGCATGGACAGGGATTTTCTAAGAGCTCTGCGCAGCTTTACAAGATCCCTGGATCCTGAATTCTTCCTTTTTGGAGAGATCCTTTTTGGAGATTACAAGACCATACTTCAGGACGACATGATGGACAGCGTGACGAATTATGAGTGTCAAAAGGGCCTTGTATCAAGCATGAACAGCATGAACATGTTCGAGATAGCTTACAGCCTGAACCGACAGTTCGGACCTGATCCCTGGGCGCTTTATCCAGGAAAGCACCTGATAAGCTTTGTGGATAATCATGATCTCCAAAGGGCAGCCACGGCCTTGGCTGATGAAAGACAGCTCCCGGTACTTTATGGACTTATGTGTGCCATGCCGGGAATACCTGCCGTATACTACGGCAGCGAATGGGGTATAAAGGGACAGAAGCTTCCCGGTGATCATGAGCTCAGGCCCGAGACCAGAGAGCCCATGGAAAATGAGCTGACAGCCCGTATAAGCTCCTATCTCAAGGCCAGATCAAAAAGCAGGGCCCTGATAGAGGGAGATTACAGGCAGCTCCTTGTGACCAACCGACAGCTGATCTTTGAGCGCACAGTTGATGGAGAAAGGGTCATAGTCGCTGTAAATGCCTGTGATGAAAGCTTTATTGCGCATTTTGACGCAAGATCAGGATTGGGCTTTGATCTGATAGACGATTCAGTCCATGATTTTGGAGGAGGCTCGGAGCTCGAAGCCTTCAGTGTGCATTATTGGAGGACCGAGGCCTGATATAAAGGGAAGCCATGGATAAAGTACTATTATCCTGGGTCGGCCATAGGGATTTAAGAAAATGTAAGGTTTTCATAATGGTCTAAGGCCTGGATATGTAGTAATATATGCGTTGTTGCCATAAAACAGATGCAGCAAATGATTTATATATAATAATGAAAGAAAGAGGAAGACATGAGAAAAAGGATATTTGCAATACTTCTTGCAGCAGCGATGACGGCGAGCCTTGCAGCCTGCGGCTCATCATCCAAGGAGGAGACCACCACTGCGGCAGCAGAGACTGTTGAGGCAGAGGAGTCAGAGAGCGCATCACAGACTGAAGGCTCTAATGAGGATGTGGTCACTGGAGGAATGGTCACTGAGGATGGAGAGTATATAGAGGAAGCTTTTATAGATGGCATAGTGACACGTATGGATGGAGACGTGGTCACTGTCCAGTCGTCAGCAGACGGATCCACGATCGACTTTAATATTGCCTCAGCAGAGGTCACCGAGGCGGATAGAGCAAATCTGATGGAGGGAGCCTATGTTGAGACCTCCTACCTGGCTGATCCTTCTGCTTCACAGCCCTATGCCTCCACATATATGATAGTGCTTATGAATCTGGAGGAGGAGGCTGACGCTGAAGGAGTAAATCCTACCTTCTGCGGAACTCTTACCTTTATAGACATAAATGACGCTGTGGTCAGGGCAGCAAATGGCATGGAGGTCACCTTTGACAACTCTATGTCAAGACAGGTGTCATTTTCAGAGGTGTCTCAAGGCAGCCAGGTCAGAGTTACCTATATGGGCAGCATTTATGAGGAAAATCAGATAAGCAATGATGATGGCTCCGGTTCCGGCACACCTGTGGCCATCAAGATAGTCACAGAGGATGCAGCAAGCTCGGAGGAGGCAGCGGCAAACTATCTGACAGGCCCCGTGTCTAATGTGACGGAAAGCAGCATAACCGTAGATACAAGCTACGATTCCTTTACCTTCGATGCTGATCCAGCTCAGCTTGCTGGCATAGAGCAGAACGACAATGCTACGGTATATTATGAGGGCGCCCTGACAAATGAAAGGAATGTCCAGGCCACATCAGTGGTAAAGAATTAAGAAAAGACATTTAAATAAAGATAATATCCATATGAGGGAGCTCGGACAGGGGCTCCCTCTGTGTTTTATAATGTAGTAAAAGGTGTCCTTAAAGACTTCACAAAACAATCTTTCGCAAAAGCTTCGTTCTTCGTAAGAAATTCGTAAGAAATGAGACATAAAAAAGCTATAGCCAGTGTAAGGAAGAGGATATATAATCCAAACTGTAGGATGAAAAAGGGAACAGGAAGCGAAAAAGGGCAGTTTCTTAGGAAAAGATTAAGAAAGAATTGGTATTTCTTGAAAAAAGAGTTGCCAAACAGCCCAGAAGGTAGTAAACTGTTCCTCGTAACTAACCTATACCGTAGTTTACAAAGTACAAACACAAGATATTCAATATTCATGCGACAGGCACCTATATGTGGTGGCTGTTTTTGTTTTTGCCAATAATCAATACTTTATGTATTTTTCGTGTCTATTTTTATTGATTGATACAAATGTAATGCAACATTTCTTATTTTCGTGAAAAACCGTCTTTAACATTTCTTATTTTCGTGATGAGATTGAATAAAAACAATAGAAAAATGCAGGGCCTCCCGCAGTGAAAACTGTAGGAGGCCTGAAAGCTTATTTGCCGAAAAATCTTCATATGCGTGAAACGCCCATCAGATCTTCCATATTATATTAACATATTCGCTGGTGGCATAGATGGCTGAGACCATCAGATCCAATACATGTCGTTTATCCTCAAAAGAAACATCTTTCCAGCTGTCGAGGTAATTGGTGATCTCTGTGACCTGCTCCTGACTCAGGCTTTCCATATTTAACTTGGTAATCTCCTCACAAAGCTCCCGCTTGCGGCTGTCTAACTCCTCGATCTTTTCATTTACATAAGTCAGCAATACGGAATTTGCACCGGCAAGGCTGTCTATAAGAGCTTCGATGCTGTTTTGAAGCTCCTCTAATTCCACTTGAAGCACAGTAAGCCTCGGATCTTGTTTTATGTTAGTATCAGAACCTCGTATAGTTTTGAACAGCTCCAGCTTTTTGACCATGGCGGTATATATCAGCTTTTCCATATCAGGTATACGCAGTTTGCCTGCTCCGGGGCAGCTTTTATTATCTGAACGTTTGCTGCATCTAAAGTACCAGTAGCCCTTGGTACATTCAGCCTTGAGAGCCTTTTTACAGCGACCACATTTGATCTTTCCTGCAAGCCAGGTACTGGTGACCTTTCGTCCAGGCTGATAGCTGCCATTTGCCATGATCTTTTTTCTGCATTTCAGCCATAGCTCAGATGATACAAGGCCCTCGCTGGGAGCAAGCACTAAGGTATGGCCCTTTGGATTTCTTTTTGCATCTCCAGAAAGTCCTCTGCCCCTATAGATATAGCATCCATTCGTTCCTGTAAAATCGGATATCTCATTTATTATCACAGATCTTTGTTCTTTAAAGAAACGGTATATATCAAGATCTGCTCTGACATAGATAGGATTACAGAGCATTCCCGCCAGTGTAGGCCTGGAAATATCTTTTATTCCGTGTAGGGACAGATAGCGTACTATATCACCATATGACACCTCTGGTTTGGCATACATTTCAAAAAGCTGTTTTACAGTATCAGCTTCCGATGGATCTTCTGTCAGCTTCTTCGTTTTAATGCCATTTATGTATACCTGCTCTGTCGTAAAGCCAAAGGGTGCTTTGCCTCCCATTCGGAGCCCCTTTAAGCTTCTGGAATAAAACGAATCTGAGAGCCTCTTCTGTATGGTCTCCCTTTCCAGCTGAGCAAAAACTATACAAATATTCAGCATGGCTCGTCCCATGGGCGTTGAGGTGTCAAATTTTTCCGTTGATGAAACAAATTCTACCCCATGATTTTGGAAAAGCTCCATCATATTGGCAAAATCAAGTATTGATCTGCTGATTCGGTCCAGCTTATAAACTATTACCTTTTCTATAGATCCTGCCTCGATATCATGTGTCATTTCCTGAAAGCCAGGCCTGTCTATATTTTTTCCGCTATAGCCCTTATCTGTATATATACGGCAAGCGTGTCCCCTTAGCTCATGATCACAGAATTCTATCTGGCTTTCGATGGAGATACTGTCCTTTTTATCAATGGATTGCCTGGCATAGATAGCATATACTCTGTCATTCATATTGCCTCCTGCCTGCCGGAGCTGATATACTTACAAAAGACCTCATAAAGCTGTTGCTCGAGCTCCCGGTGCTTTCGCTTCATCTGCTCAGGAACAAATATTGGTGATAGATTTTCAAGCATTATCTCCTTGCCCTGGAATAAAACGATCTCGCTTTCTTTTTTATATTTTAAATGTTCCATATGCCCTCCCAAGATGTCTATGACGAAATAAAAGCATTTGCAGTGCCGTTTTATCCAGATTCCTGCCATACCTTGGCATGCTACGAAGACTGCTGACTGAAGCTTAACGATACCGGCACTGCTTCCCCGGAAAAGACAGGAACTGGAACGGTCATATAGTTTTCAAGGTGCATTTACGAAAAGTGTGTTTTATAAGTTTAGCACGGAAATGAGATCATATTAAAGTTTTTCATTAAGGAACTATACTGATAATATATTCTGGCAGATTTAAAGTATCACTTTAGAATTGCCAGAATTCTGTTGATGAATCGGAAAACTATGGCTATAATAAAATCATAGTTTAGATTTGCCAGAAAATGTATTCAAAATGCATATACCGAAATGAAAAAGGAGAGAACAACATGGCATATATTAAACGGGCTGCGGAAGATACGATCTTGCGTCTATCTAAAATGTTCCCTGTGCTATTAGTGACGGGGCCCAGACAAGTAGGGAAAACGACACTTATGCAAAATCTCTCAGATGTTCAGAGGAACATGGGGGTTGAACGGAAGTATGTAACTCTGGATGATCCCGATATAAGGTATCTGGCAAAACAGGACCCTGCTTTGTTTTTGCAGAGATATTCGCCTCCTGTGCTGATCGATGAGATTCAATATGCGCCTGAATTACTGCCTTATATTAAAATGAGTGTGGACCGTTCCAAGAAAAAAGGCGAATTCTGGATCACGGGATCCCAGGTTTTCCGCCTTATGAATAATGTCAGTGAAAGCCTGGCTGGACGAGTTGGCATTGTGAATTTATTAGGACTGTCTGATACGGAGATCTACCAAGAGCCCAGTGAACCATTTCAAACGGAGCCAGCATATTTAATGAACCGTTTAAAGGTGAGGTCTCCCCACGGTTTAAATGAAATATACAGCAGGATATTCAAAGGCTCTATGCCGGAACTCTATGCAGATGGCAATATCGATTGGGAGACATATTATCGTTCATATGTAGATACGTATCTGCATCGGGATATTCGAGATCTTGCGCAGGTAGCTGATGAAATGCAGTTTTACAATTTTATGACGATCGTTGCTGCCCATACTTCAAAGCCCGTGGTCTATGAGGAACTGGCAAGCATGTCCGGAGTCTCATCGCCAACTGCAAAGAAATGGCTTTCTATTTTAGTCTCATCCCATATCATTGCTTTGGTGCAGCCATATCATAACAATGCACTGAAACGTGCTGTTAAAATGCCGCTTCTTCACTTTTTGGATACCGGTCTGGCTGCTTACCTCTTAAAATGGGGCAATCCCGAAGCGTTAGAGAGAGGGGCCATGTCGGGGGCCTTCTTTAAAAGCTATGTATTTTCAGAGATTTATAAAAGCTATTTGAATGCTGGAAAGGAACCTCCTGTTTTCTATTACAGAGACAAGGACCAAAAAGAAATTGATCTGCTGCTTTTCCAAAATGGTGTGCTTTATCCCATTGAGATCAAAAAAGCTGCCTCACCAGGAAAGACTGCGACCAAAAATTTCGATGTTTTACAGCCTGTGACCAATGTAGAATCTTTTAACGGCCTGGAGTCTCTAAAAGTAGAGATCGGAACGGGAAGCGTAGTCTGCATGGCAAATGATTTGCTGCCCATAAATGAAAAAAACTGGTATGTGCCGGTTTGGCTGATTTAAAGACTTGACATATAGATGTTGTCTGCTGTTCATATATGCGATAAAACAAAAACAGCCACCATATATAGGTGCCTGTCGCATGAATATCGAATATCTTGTGTTTGTACTTTGTAAACTACGGTATATTGCAAAATGTAGGAAAAAACAAAGGAGAGTGCATTCACTATGAGAAAGCAGACAAAGATCGCTGCAGTAGTAACTGCAGCAGCAGTAGTCGCTCTTGGTGCCTCCATAACTGCTGTAGCAGCCGGCTGGG
>CALWET010000045.1 GCA_944377385.1 uncultured Lachnospiraceae bacterium
TGATAGGTATAGGAGTAGCCGAGGGTACAGGACTCCTTAAATCCCTTTTGACAGTCAGCGTTGCAAGGCTGCCGGAAAGATGGGTACTGATGGCCCTTATATTCATCGCCATCAGCTCAAATGTAGCTTCCGACTCAGGCTTTGTAGTGCTTCCCCCTCTGGCAGCTCTTATATTCCTGTCCATGGGCAAGCACCCCTTTATAGGAATGGCCGCAGCCTACGGCGCAGTAGCCGCCGGCTTCAACGCCTGCATATTCCTGTGTACCGGTGACGTTCTGCTGGCCGGCATGACAGAAAGCGCAGCCCGCCTCCTGGATCCCAGCATCACCATCAACCCCGCCGTAAACTGGTATTTCATGGCATTCTCATGCATACCTCTGACGCTGCTTGGTACCTGGGTGACCAAGAAATTTATAGAGCCCAGATATCAGAGCCTTGAGGGCATAGAGATAGGCAATGAAAGGATAGAGGAGATAACTCCCCTGGAAAAGAAGGCTCTTAAAAATGCCGGCATCGCCGCACTTGTGATCGTAGCCATCATCCTTGTGGGCATAGTTCCTCCCAACGGAGTGCTCAGAGATCCTTCAGGCTCCATCATCCCTTCATCCCTTATAAACGGCATGGTATTCTTTATGACTGTGCTCTTCCTGGTGCCCAGTATCGCATATGGAAAGACCATGGGCAGCATAAAGAAGGATACTGATGTGGTAAACATGGCTGCAAACGGCATATCCACCATATCAGGCTTCCTGGTACTGGCCTTCGTGGCTTCCCAGTTCATCAACTGGTTCTCCTGGAGCAACCTTGGTGTATTCATAGCCATCACAGGCGCTGAGGGACTTCAGGCCATAGGCCTTACCGGCATACCTCTGGCCATAGGCGTAGTTGTTATCTGCTGCGTCAGCGATATATTCATCGGATCCCAGACAGCAAAGTGGGCACTGCTTTCCACCGTATTCGTTCCCATGCTCATGCTCATGGGCTTCGATCCGGCATTCACCCAGTGCCTGTACCGTATAGGCGACAGCGTAGTCAACCCCATCAGCCCTCTGTTCACCTACTTCCCGCTCTTTGTAGGCTTCCTGCAGAAGTATGACAAGAAGGCAGGCATGGGCACGGCATTCTCGATCATGATCCCCTACTCCATCTCCTTCCTGATACTCTGGGTAGTGATGCTGATAGTATGGGCTCTTCTGGGAATACCTCTTGGCCCCGGAGGAAATATCTGGCTCTGATATGATACACGGCCATATATCTGACTAAAGGATGACAGATCAAGATGAAAAAATATAAACTCATTTGCAGAAGCTGCGGATATGAGCTTACATCCGACGGCTACAGATGTCCACAGTGCGGAGGCATACTCCGCACTGTATATGAGCTTTCAGACAGGGAAAGGCTGCGCAAGGCCATTCTTGATGCCAAAAGCTTCTGGGACTATATAGACTTTTTTCCGGTAGAAGAAGGTACCGAGATCATAAGCCTTGGAGAAGGCAACACGCCCCTTACAGAGGCATCCATATTGGCTGACAGGCTCGGCATTAAAAAGCTTTTACTCAAAAATGAGGGCTGCAATCCCTCAGGGACCTTCAAAGACAGATGCATGAGCATCTCCTTTACAAAGGCCAGGGAGCTTCATGCCAAGGGCGTGGTCATAGGCTCTGCCGGAAATGCCGGAGCTGCAGCCGCTGCCTATGGTGCGCGCTCGGGCCTTCCCTGCAACGTGATGCTGCCTTCGGATTCCCTCGACACGAGAAAGGCCCTGATACAGCACTACGGCGCAAGGCTCATACCCGTCGAAGGCTCGGTAACGGACTGCATAGACCTTATATCCGAGGTATATGAGGAATTCGGATGGCACAATGTCACCACGGCAGCTGCCTATAACCCCTTCCAGGCCGATGCTGAAAAGGCCATAGCCTATGAGATGGCAAAGGCCATGGATCTCAAGGTGCCTGACTGGATCATCGTGCCCATAGGCGGAGGAGGCATACTCACCGGCATATATCAGGGCTATAAGGACCTTTTAGAGCTGGGCCTCATAGATCATCTGCCAAGGATGATAGGCGCCCAGGAAGCTGGCTGTGCCCCGCTAGTCAACGCCTTCAGAGAAGGAAGGGATCCCAAGGACATAGAACGGGTAAAGGATCCCCACGGAGTTGCGGCTGCCATAGCCGACGCCTTCCCTCTGGATGGAGAGACGGCGCTGAGGGCCATATATGAATCAAAGGGCCTGGCAGAAACTGCCGAGGACCAAGAGATACTTGAGGCTCAGAGCGAGCTCGGAAGATATGAGGGCATATTTGCGGAGACCGCCAGCGCTGCAACCGTGGCAGTGCTTAAAAAGCTCCTTAAAGACGGCAGGATAAGCCCGGAGGAAAGCGTAGCCTGCATCATAAGCGGAAACGGAGTAAAGGAGCTGCCCATGCTGGCAGAAGGGATGTCATTCCCTCCTTCAGTAAAAAATGACGTCGATGCCCTCCGTAGCCGCCTTAGCTCAGAGAGCTGAACGGCTCAACACTTTGTTGAAAAAAACTGCTCCGTAAGCTATCATAAAACTATCTGTAAAAAAGGCAGGAAACATATATGAGTTTTATAAAGGATAATCTCCCTATGCTTTCAGAGATAGGCCAGTGTATTGCGGAGCATTTTGGAAAAAACTGTGAGGTAGTCATCCACGATCTGACTGGCTCCTACGACCATACCATAGTGGCCATATGGAACGGCCATGTCACCGGCAGAGAGATCGGAGGCTCCGGCACCAATACGGGCCTTGAGATCCTCCGCGGCTCTGCTGAGGCAAAGGATACCTACAATTATATAAATACCACTCCCGATGGCAGGATACTCAGATCCTCCAGCAAATATTTCAAGGACGAGAATGGCCAGGTGGTGGGCAGTCTGTGCATAAACATGGATATCACCAACATCGTCCGCCTCCAGTCAGAGCTTCAGGAGCTTGCAGAACCAGAGCAGGCAGAGCCCGCATCCCGGGAGGTATTTACCAGCAATGTGGATGAGCTTTTGGACAGCATGATATGCGAGGCCGTATCCCAGACCGGAAAGACCGTATCCGAGCTTGACAAGGACGAGAAGGTGGCCATAGTCCACAGCCTTGACAAGAAAGGCGCCTTCCTTATCAAAAAGGCGGCTGAACGTATCGCAGATTATCTTGGAATATCCAGATTTACGGTCTATAACTACCTCAATGAATGTCACGGGGAGCATTGAGCCCGGAGGTAAAAATGTCAGAATTGATCACCATAGGCGAGACCATGGTCTCCTTTGTATCCAGCGAGGCCGGCTATCTTCGATATGCCAAGGCCTATGAGCCAAGGATAGCCGGAGCTGAAAGCAATACCGCCATCTGCGTAAGCAGATTTGGACACAGCGCAGCCTGGGCAAGCCTGCTTGGAGAGGATGAGTTCGGAATCTTCATACGAAACTCCATCCGGGCTGAGGGCGTAAATACGGATGAGGTCGGCTTTTCCAAGGAGCATCCCACCGGCATCATGTTCAAGCAGAGGCTTTATGGAAATGAAACCTCGGTATTTTACTACCGCAGAGGATCCGCTGCCTCCCACATGGATGAGGCCGATGTCCCGGCAGAGGCCATAGGCAAAGCCCGTATACTGCACCTTTCCGGTATAACCCCGGCTCTTTCAGAAAGCTGCCTGAGGCTGACTGACAGAGCCTTTTCGACAGCCAGGGAAAAAGGCTGTCTCATAAGCTTTGATCCGAATATACGCTATAAGCTCTGGGGCAGTCTTGATCTTCGCAGCATACTGAAAAGATATGTCCTTGATTCGGATATAGTGCTCATAGGACTAGATGAAGGACAGGAGCTCTTTGGAAGCTCCGATCCCAGAGAGCTTTCCGATCTGATCTTTGAACAAGGACGCGCCTCCCGTATAGCCATAAAAAACGGCAGCGGCACCTCCTATGCGGCAGACAGGCAGCAGCTTGTCCCCATAGAACCCTACCCCTGCAGCTGCGTAGATCCAGTCGGAGCCGGAGACGCCTTCAATGCAGGTTTTCTCTGCGGCATATTGGAGGAACGCAGCATAAAGGAGTGCGGAGAGATGGGAGCCTGTGCCGGAGCCATGGCAACGGAATGCCTGGGCGATACAGAGGGCTGTCCCTCCAGGGCAGAGCTGGACAAGAGACTCACCGGCTCAAAGGAGATATTCAGATGAATTTAAGAGACGCATTTAATGAAAAACACATATGCTCCATCATGAGAGACATTCCTGATGAGATATGCATAGATTTTGCTGAAGCCGTCTACAGAGGCGGCATAAGCATGTTTGAGATAGCCATGAACTCAAACGGCGGGACAGGCGACAGGCAGATAGCGCTTTTGAGAAAGCATTTTTCTGACAGGCCCGAGGTGCTTATAGGTGCCGGCACCGTCATAAGCTATGAGCGCTGCAGCCGTGCCGAGGCAGCCGGAGCCACGTTTTTCCTCACTCCTTCGGTGTCTGAGGTCACACTGAGATATTGCAGCGACAGAGACATTGCCCTGCTGCCTGGAGTTGCCACACCCACCGATGTGGCCATATGCCTTTCATACGGCTATGATGTTCTGAAGCTCTTTCCGGCAGGCGACATGCCCATGGGCTATGTCAAAAGCCTGAGAGGCCCCTTTGACGGCACTGACTATGTGGCAGTGGGAGGCGTAGGTCCCAAAAATATAGCCGATTTCCTGTCCCATGGCTTCATAGGCGCTGGCATAGGCTCAAGCCTGGTTCCAAAGGAGCTTATAAAAGAGCACCGCTGGGAGGATATAAGCAGCTCTGTAAGAGAGATGATGGCAGGTATAAACTGACATCAGAGTCTTACTTAAAACAGTTGAAAATATCTACTTTCCGAAGTATCATCACTTTATGATGGATACGGAGATCTTAAAAAGAAATATACTGTTCAAGGGCTTCTCTGACACGGAGATAGAGACTCTGGTCAGCAGGCTCATGCCAAGGGAGCAGCTTTTGAAAAAGGGTGAGACGGCCCTTTACGACGGAGACCGGACCAGAGAATTCGGCATCGTGCTGTGCGGAAGCCTGAGGCTGTCCCACATAGATGAAAACGGAAACTGCAACCTGATGGAGCTTATAGAGCCTCCTGGCAGCTTCGGCATCATGAATGCAGCCGGAGATTACAGGCTGGCCTTTTCAGCAGTAGCCTCAGAAAGGACCCGCATCCTCTTTATGACTACCGCTCCCTTATTTGAGAGCACAGCCACAAAGGACCCACTGCTTATGCGCTTCCTCCAGAACGTGACGCTCAGAATGGCAGAAAAGGCAGAGGAGCTGACAAAAAAGCTTAATGACAGCATACGGCGCTCCACCAGAGAAAAGCTTTCGACCTATCTTTCAGATGAATCCCTCAAGGCCAGGAGCCGTATCTTTACGATCCCGCTCAACAGGCAGGAGCTGGCGGATTTCCTCTTTGTGGACCGCAGCGCAATGTCCACCGAGCTGTCAAGGATGAAGCAGGAGGGACTGATAAAGTTCAACAAAAATCACTTTGAACTGCTGCTTGAGCTACCTGAGGAGGATACCTGAAACTCAAACATATAAAAGCTTCCGGATATGTCCACTTATATGCAGTGAGCATTTTCCGGAAGTTTTTTATTGATCAGGAGCGTCCATCAGACCTCATCCAGATCAGTTTCAGCCGATCAGATCTCATCCAGAGAGGTGATGGATCTGGTCTCTATGAAGAGTGCTATTGCAGATACCATCAGGAATACTCCAAGGCTAAGCTGCATCGAAAACCATCCAAGGAAGGGTGCGGCTATGATCAGGATCCCAAGAAGCATGCGGACTATACCTCCAAAAAGTATAAATCCGACTCCGGGCCAGCCTTCCTTATTGAGGGCAAAGTAATCAGCTACCTGGCTTACTCCGTTGAAAAGAGCCATGAAGCCTGCTGCAAACGCCAAAGTCGCTATCATGCTGGCCCTGCCCTCGGCTCCGCCTGTTATGGCATTTACAAGTATCAGCCCTCCAAGAAGGGTGGTCAGTATGCCATCGGCCAGCATAAATCCGCTTCTGAGCTGTGCCGGTGCTCCAAAATAGGCTGCGATCTTGAATATACCATAGAGAGTAAAGCCTCCCGTGATCAAAAAGGCTGCTGTAAGTCCAGTAAATACCGGAGCAAATACTGCAAGTCCGCCGATCACTGCCGTGATCAGGGATACTATCGTGCCTCCCTTTCTGATGGATCTCAAAAGATCCAGCTCCTCATTCCTTCCGTTATCCTTTAAGGAAACGGTGCTCTCTTTATATTCAGACATATCTCCTCCGATCTCTATCTATTTTTGATAGTATTTTGATATCTATATCTTCAGCTATTTCAGCTGCTTCGTTCCCGGTAGGAAGCTTTATCCTTTGGCCTTTTCCCTTACCGTGACTCAAGTATAGCCTATATCGAATGGAAAATATGTTTGAAAAACAACAAAATATAAAAATAGTAACTTTTATTATTTTTGAAGCTGCAAACTAAAGCCCAAGTTTTCTGAATCTGTTGAAGCAGGCAAATATCTCCTGCTGCCTTGGCACAGCAAGGAAGGGCGCAGAGCTCCGTCCATCGAGCAGCCCCTCGGGACCCTTTTTCGATAGGATATCGCAAAGGTCCTTTACTATGGAGCGCAGATCCCTTTTACCATCCATCAAATGCCTCTCGGCATAAAGCAGGGCATAGGCAAGAGCAGCCGTCTGCTCCTGATCACAAAGCTGCTCAACATAGCGCAGGTCTATCATCTCCCTGTCTATGGAAATGCTGTCCCGGCCCGTGGATCTGAGCTTGATCCTGTCAGACTGAAGCTCCCTGCATGGCTTTGGCCTGCGGGAAAGATCCGGAGCTTTCAAGGGCTCAGGAGCCGAGGCCTCACTTCCACCGGAAAAGCGCTCCGCCTCCCTCTTTGCAAACCCAGTTATTTCCTTTGGCACATACCTGTCCATCTGAATGATATGATCCGCAACATGAAAATATGCACCGGAGCTTCCCGCAACTATCACGCTTGATATTCCATACCTTTCATAAAGCTCTCTGACTCTGTCTATAAAGGGAGTGATGGGCTCCATATCCCTGCTGATCACTCGCTGCATAAGCTCATCCCTGACCATGAAATTGGTGGCACTGGTGTCCTCGTCTATCAGCAGCAGTGTGGCGCCTGCCTCCAGAGCCTCAACCACATTTGCAGCCTGGGAAGTGCTTCCGCTGGCATCCTCAGTCATAAAGGCATGGGTATCTTTTTTATTTGGCAGATCATTTATGAACATGGAGATATCCGTGTGCTTTATACTGCGTCCATCCTCAGCCCGTATCTTTACCGCCGCAGGATCAGTGATCACATATTCTCTGCCATCTCCTTTTATATGATCATATACACCAAGCTCCAGGGCCTTTAAAAGAGTGGACTTGCCATGATAACCGCCTCCGACTATAAGGGTGATGCCCTTGGGGATGCCCAT
This sequence comes from uncultured Lachnospiraceae bacterium, assembly GCA_944377385.1. GTDB lineage: Bacteria > Bacillota > Clostridia > Lachnospirales > Lachnospiraceae > Avilachnospira. The sequence continues at coordinate 7,479 of CALWET010000045.1, forward strand.
TCCCCTCATCCTTCCTCTATGGGGAAGCTCAATGGTGATTGCAAGCTCCTCTGGAGAGCAAAAAGGTACGGCATCCTTCATCGGCTTTTGAGAAACTCCCGATTCCCTTGGAAGCAGGCTCCCGTCTGCCACAAAGGCACAAAGTCCGAGGCCCGGAAGCTGCTCCCTGATATAATGCTGATCATCAGAAAGCTCTGCAATGGAGCGAAGCCTCACTGCATCAGCTTCATGATAAAAAAGGGCTGAACTGACACACCTGGGCAGGAAATCAAAAAGAATGCGTCTGAGGCCTCCTGCATCTATGGTCCTGCCAAAGGCCGGAAAACCCACCTCGAAACGCAGTCTTATATCACCACTCTTTGGATCTATGCGGCAGGCCGTGCGCTCCAGTATCTCCTGCCCGCAGCGGCTTATGGCCAGCTGTCCACTGTGGCCAGAGCCCTTTGTCTGCCTGGAAAAGCGTGCCGTCTCGTCTCCAAAACGCCTGGTCAGCTCATCCTGGAGCCCAAGCCTCCTCCACTGATCATGATAAAGCTCCTGCGGAAAGCCGGCATTTTTACCCTTTATCAAAATACTGAGCCTTGAGTTTGAAGCAAAGGGATCTCCCTGCACATGATCTATGGATAAAATATAGCCAGGAAACTGATATTGTCCCCTGGTATCCTTATAGGCCGGATAGCCTCGATGGTCAATCCTGGAAAGTAAAGCATCAAGTTCATTTGAAGTCTGCATGGCTGCTCCTTTTCGAGTTTATACTTTTATCTGTTATTAAATCTTTTTGATGTTTTATCAGATATAATATATATTTTCAGTTTAGGCAAATATACTGCTATGTCAATACATACTGATCCTAAGTTCTTTCATAATAAATCATTCTGTATATTGTTCTTAAAAATATACAAGATACATAAAATTTTTCCTATACAATCTAAAGTTTTTATGTTAGTATTATTTTGTGGATAGGCAATCTATTCTGAAAGCCGGCCACAGGTTTCTTTGTTTCTCGTCGGATATTCCATCCGGCATGGCTTTGCTGAAGGGAGTCTGTATTACTGTCTAAATTGCATTTCATTTTGTTCATTGACACCGGATAATATTTTGACTATGCACTTATAACAAGTAAATTTAAGCTTTTGATATAGCATTTTGCTATATTATTTTATAATTTATTCAGTCTTTTATGGGGGCCCTCACGCATCTTTGAAAGGCCGCAGGAATTTTATCCGGCGGTCTTTATCTTTGTAAAAAAATATATAAAAATTTTTAAAAGGATTGTATACTTATAACAAATTTTATGCTAATATATATCCGTGACTACAAGGACGGCAGCCCAAAGGCTGTCAGGTGTCAGTCCTGAGAGTCACAGGAGCTGTCAACGCCGGAGCTCACTTCCGGCCGCAACATTGTAGGAGGAAGTCTATATAACTGTCTAAGCTGCATTTCGCTTATTTGTTCTATTTTTACCGGATGATTATTTGAACTGCATATTAGCTATTTTAATGGTATAGCTTTTACTATTATATCGTTTTAATTTTACAGTCATTAGGAGGCCTTCAAGCATCTAACAAGGCCGTCGGATAAGCATCCGGCGGCCATTGTCTTTTTCTATCTGCTTCTTTCAAGATATTTATCCAGTACCGAAAGTATATTGCTGGAACTCGCATGATATTTTCCAAAGCTTAGCTTTTCAGCTTCAGAGTTTTGTATGCTCTTTCTCGACCGAAATGAAGCAGCTTTATGCTTTTTTTGACTGGTATGGACCTGTTCGCCCAGATAGACCTGTTCAATATCTCTGCAAAACCAGACCAGATCTGCTCCTATCCTTTTGCAGTACTGCTCTGCCTCACTTAAAAACGCACGATCCTCCGGATCTATATCATAGTCATCACAATCGAAGCAATATATTACTTGAGATCGATTGTCCTTAGCTGCTGCTGAATATTCAGAAACCAAGCATTTTATTTCTCT
>CALWET010000046.1 GCA_944377385.1 uncultured Lachnospiraceae bacterium
GTCAGGAACTTTCAGATGATACCTGCACGCTCCATGGCAGAGGCACTGGATAAGGCGGGAAGGCTCATAAAAAAAGACCACTGGGATACGGCCTTCATACCCGATGGAGTCTCGGTCATAACAGAACTTCAAAAATGACATAACGGAAATGACATAACGGAGAAGCATAAATACCATGAAGGATGACAAACAGATAGATGTGCATGAGCTCAGGTTTGAGCCCTTTTGCTGCCAGGATGTGGACAGGCTCAGGGATTATTATTTCATGAGGCCTAACAGGACTTGTGACAGTGCGCCCCTGGACAGCTTTATATGGCGTAATTACTATGATGTAAAAAAGTGCGTCGTAAATGAGGACTGTGTGCTCATGACGGAATGTGACGACGGTATAATGGCAGCTGCCATACCCCTTTGCAGGGAGGCGGATCTGCCTGTATATTTCAGGCTCCTGGAGCGCTACTTCAATGAGGTGCTCAAGAAGCCCCTGATCATCTTCCTTGCAGATGAGGAGGGAGTGGAGGTGCTCAGGAAGGCAGGAGAGCTTGACGACTACGAGGTCAGGGAAGAGAAGGACCTCAAGGACTATCTCTATGATGCAGAATCCCTGCGGACTCTGGCAGGCAGAAAGCTGGCAAAAAAGAGGAATCATATACACAAGTTTGAAGAGGCCTACGACGGCAGATGGGAATACAGGACATTGAGCTCAGCAGACAAGCTTGACATACTGTCATATCTGACCTCCTGGAAGCTCAAGAAGGACGAGACAGGTGAGGGCATGGGCATAGATGCCAATGAAGAGAGCTTCGATGCCATGGAGTCTCTGGATGCAGAGATCCTTGGAGTACACGATATATTGAACAACGACTGCGTTTTCGACCATGTAAGGATAGGCGGGATCTATATAGACGGCAGTCTCAGGGCCTTTTCGATAGGGAATTACAATCCCATGGAGCAAATGGCCATCATAGACATTGAAAAGGCGGATCCTGATATAGTGGGGCTCTATCAGATGATAAACCGGGAGTTTCTTGTTCATGAGTTTCCTGAGGCAAAACTTGTCAACAGGGAGGACGATGTGGGGCTTCCGGGACTCAGGAGGGCAAAGCTATCCTACTATCCTATAGATTATGCTCGAAAATATGCGTTAAAGCAGCTTGACTTTAAAGCATAAGCTAAAAAACAATTAAATTTTGTTTTGCTCTTAGGGGACATGATTTAAGCAAATGGCTTTTTTTCTGGACAGAAAAGACAATATGTATACCAGGGAGCTCTATGAGCTCTGCTTTCCCGACGAGGATTTTGCAGCTGAGTATTATGGGCCTATGGGAGAGGCCTTAAAGAGCAGGATAGCCGCAGTGGAACAGGAGGGCAGGATAGTGTCCATGGCCCAGCTTGTAAGGCGCAGGGCCCTCTACAAGGATGGAAGCAGTCAGCTGGCCTGGTTCATCACTGGAGTATGTACTCATCCTGATCTCAGGCACAGAGGTCTGATGGATGAGGTCATGGGCTTTGTGCTGGAAAGCCTCAGGAAAGAATCTGAATCCTGGTGCTTTCTCATGCCTGTCGATCTGTCCATATACAGGCATTTGGGCTTTATACATGACTTTTGCATCAGGGATGAAAGGGAGCTGGAGCTGCTCTATGCAGACGAGGGCCTTGATACCTGCAGTGCCTGTCTTATCTGCGGGGACAGCTTTATTTCTCCTGAGAGAATAGTGCTTCCTTAAAAATCACGGATTTTCTGCAGATTTTCTGCTCTGTTTTACTTTACGGCAGATAAAAAATCTGTTATACTATTTGTCCGTGACATATAAACCTTGCTCCCGTACAAAGGGGGCCAAAGACCGAAAGGAGGGTAGTAACACAATGAATAAGTATGAGATTACGGTTATTCTTAGTGCGAAGCTCGATGATGAGGCCAGAGCAGCGGCCATTGAAAAGATCAAGGGATATATAACCCGTTACAATGGCACTGTTGGTGAGATCGATGAATGGGGCAAAAAGAGACTTGCCTATGACATCCAGCACCAGAGCGAGGGCTATTATTACATCATCAACTTCGAGGGAGATCGCGAGACTCCCAACGGACTGGAGTCCCATGTCCGCATCATGGAGCCTGTTCTCAGATATCTTGTAGTCAAGAAGGAAGCCTGATTTCCTTTTTGGAGAAAGTGAGACAATATGAATAAAGTTATCTTAGTAGGCAGACTTACGAGAGACCCTGATATCAGATACACTCAGGGAGATAACAGCATGGCAGTGGCCAGGTACACTCTGGCAGTAGACAGACGCCGTGCCACGGCCGACGGACAGAGGGAGGCAGATTTTATTGGCTGCGTTGCCTTTGGCAGACAGGCAGAGTTTGCGGAGAGATACTTACATCAGGGTACGAAGCTCATAATCACGGGCCGTATCCAGACAGGCAGCTATACAAACAGGGACGGTCAGAAGGTATATACCACGGATGTGGTGGTAGAGGATCAGGAATTTGCCGAGTCAAAGGCATCCTCAGAGGGAAGGCAGCAGTCACAGGCGCCTTCATACAGCCAAAGGCATGATACCTCGGATGACCTTGGGGATGGCTTCATGAATATCCCCGATGGCATTGAGGATGAGGGACTTCCCTTTAATTGATACAGCCTCTGACGTTTCTCAGTAAAATATCACAGGAGGAATAACCGATGGCATTTCAGAAGACTGAAGGCAAGGAAGCCGGAGCTGCACGCCCCAGAAAGATGGGCGGCTTCCGCAGGAGACGCAAGGTATGTGTATTCTGCGGCGAAAAGGCAAAGGCTATAGACTATAAAGACGTAGCTACACTCAAGAAGTACATCTCTGAGAGAGGAAAGATACTTCCCCGCAGGATCACAGGCAACTGCGCAAAGCATCAGAGAGAGCTGACAGTAGCTATAAAGAGAGCAAGGCATCTGGCTCTGTTGCCTTATACAGTTGAATAAGGCCTTATTTTACAAGGTTTTCGGCAATTTGAGAGAAGTTTGACACAAATTTGTACTCAAATCGGAGCGAATAAGGAATTGTTTAAAAGACCTCGTATGGGAGACCATACGGGGTTTTTGCGTTCAAATAAGCATAGGACTGTTTGCCTGAAATTTTCTGTATAAAAAATATGGTCTTGTGCTAAAATATAAATATATAGTTTAAAACTTAGTAAAAGGAGGTATCTGTCATGAATGAAGTCATAAATGCCATACTTAACAGACGCAGCTGCAGAAGCTTTACAAGGGAGCCTGTGGCCAGAGAGGATGTAGAAACCATACTTGACTGTGCTCTCCGTGCACCAAGCGCCGCAGGAAAGCAGACCTGGCAGTTTACTGCTGTCATGGGAGAGGAAAAGATACAGAGGCTTGCCGCTGCTGCAGGCAAGGCCCTTTCAAGAGAGGGCTATGATATGTATGATCCGACAGTCCTGATCATAACCTCTAATCGCAAGGATACAAAATTCCGGGAAGCCGACAATGCCTGCGCCATGGAAAACATATATCTTTCAGCAAATGCTTTGGGACTTGGCTGTGTATGGATAAATCAGCTGTATGACTGCTTTGATGATCCTGGAGTCAGGGCCGTGCTCAGGGAATATGGAGTGCCTGATGATCATGGAGTATATGGCTGTGCAGCCATAGGCCACCCTGCAGGAGGCCCCAGGGACAAGGAGCTTGTTGGTAAAAAGCTTATAGTAGGCTGAGACCTGGACACATGATCGGGAGGAATGAGATGAAAGAGCAAAATGATGACAAGGCCTGCAGCCCTGCAGTGCAGAAAGAGGCGGAAGGGAAAAAGGAGCTGGAGCTTGAGAAAAAGCAGCTTTTTTGGAGCAGGGTAACGGGCATCAGCAGTCTGCTGGCCTTTTTATGTATACTGGCAGTGGCGGTTTCAGTCCTGTCCTTCATGCCCCATGTGGGTGAACTCATAAATAATCTGGATGAGATATCCGCAGAGCTCAAGGACACCAGCACCGAGGTCACAAAGGTGCTCAGATCCCTGAATGAAAAGGGCCTGGAGGAAATATATGGGACCCTTGACAGCGTGCAGAAGATAGATATAGAAAAGCTCAACGAATCCATAGACAGCCTTCATCGGATCATTGAGCCCCTGGCTTCACTTTTCTCATGAGCCCTGGTCTGAGATCCTTGGTGATCTCAATATGCCTATAGGATAATCGGCACAAGCCTTATCCTGTCCCGCACAGAGCCTGAAATATTTTGATATGTTCATGTAATAAGCAGCATATGCCTTTACTCAGCTTACTTTGTAAGAGATCGTAAAGGCATATGCTGCTTTATGGGATGATTTATCTATTTTATCAAGGCTCTGTGCGGAACAGGGCTCAGGCCGTTTCAAACTGACTCATATAAAGCTCATGATAGAAGCCCTGCTTTGACATTAGCTCATCGTGGCTTCCCTGCTCTATGATATGGCCATCCTTCATCACAAGGATCACATCTGCCTCCCTGATGGTTGAGAGCCTGTGTGCGACTATGAAGGAGGTCCTGCCCTCCATCATTTTAGCAAAGGCCTTCTGTACACGCTGTTCAGTCATTGTATCTATGGAAGAGGTGGCCTCATCAAGTATCAGCATGGGAGGAAGCCGGAGCATGATCCTGGCTATGCAGAGGAGCTGCTTTTGTCCCTGGGACAGGCTGCCTCCGTCCTCTGATATCACGGTATCATAGCCATCCTTCATCCGCTCTATAAATATATCGGCATAGGCCTCGTGGGCTGCGCGTCTTACCTCTTCATCGCTGGCCTCAGGATCAGCATAGGCTATATTGTCCCGTATGGTGCCGCTCTTTAGCCAGGTCTCCTGAAGCACCATTCCAAAGCCTTCTCTGAGACTGTGTATCAGTATATCTCTTGAATCCCTGCCGTCCAGACTGATATGGCCGGATACGGGATCATAAAAGCGCATGAGCAGATTTATAAGTGTGGATTTTCCAGCACCTGTAGGGCCTACTATGGCTACTCTTTGACCGGGCCTGACATCCAGGTTCAGATCCTCTATCAGGGAAGTGCCTCTGGTATATGAAAAGCTGACATCCTTGAAGCTTACCTCTCCCCTGACATCCTCCATGGCCGTGGCTCCTTCTCTGTCATAGGCTGGAGCATCGGCATCTATGATCTCAAATATCCTGCCTGCCGAGGCCAGGGCGTTCTGCAGCTCCGTCACAACGCCGCTGATCTCATTGAAGGGCTTTGTATACTGGCTTGCATAGCTCAGGAAGGAGGTGAGGCTGCCTACAGTCATCATCCCATTCATGGCCGATATGGCACCGAATACTCCGACCACTGCATAGACCAGGGCATTTATGAAGCGGGTGCTGGGGTTCGTGATGGATGAATAAAAGGTAGCTGTCCTGTAATAGCGCTCCAGCTCGGAATTGATCTCAAAGAAACGCTCCCTTGCAGTGTCCTCATAGCCAAAGGCCTGGACCAGCTTCAGCTTGTCGATCATCTCATTTGACAGGGCAGACAGCCTTCCTGCAGTCTCAGACCTTTTGTAAAACATGGAATAGCTGCGTTTTGATACAAAGCCCGCCACAAAGAAGGAGAGCGGAGTGAGTACAACTACCGCAAGGCTTATCAGAGGATCTATGCTGAGCATGATGAGCAGAGTGCCTATGATGGTGATCACTCCGGAGAAAAACTGGGTAAATCCCATCAGTATACCATCAGCAAACTGGTCCGTATCGGATATGATACGGTTCACTATGTCTCCCTGGGGCCTTACATCCAGATAGGAGAACGGAAGCACCTCCATCTTGTTGAAGGCCTGGACACGAAGATCCTCGGCCATGTGGTAGGTAAGCTTGTTGTTGATGTGATTCATAAGCCACTGGGCACATCCGGCTATCACTGCACATCCGGCAAGGAGCAGGAGCTTTTCTCTGAGTGCCGTAAAGTCCACATTGCCTGCACCGACTATCTCGTCCACGGCCTGTCCGATGAGCACAGGTATGAAAAGAGTCAGCGTCACGCTGACCAGGGCCAGTGCAAAGGACAGTATCACAAGGCTGCGGTATTTTTTTATATGGGAAAGTATACGGCGTATGACTTTTCCGGATCCGGGAGCAAGTTTAAGCGATCTCATCGCGTTCCACCTCCTCTCTGGTCATCTGTGTCTCACATATCTCACGGTAGGTAGGACAGCCAAGGAGCAGCTCCCTGTGCCTTCCGATGCCTGCTATATGCCCGCCTGAAAGCACTATGATGCTGTCGCAGTCCCTGACTGCGGACACACGCTGCGAAACGATGAATACCGTCATATGGCCGCTGTATTTTTTCAGGCTTTTACGGAGCCTTGCATCTGTTGCAAAATCCAGGGCCGAGGCTGCGTCATCCAGAATGAGGATCTCGGGATCCCTGCTGAGGGCTCTGGCTATGGTGACACGCTGACGCTGTCCGCCAGACAGGTTGCGTCCATCCTGCTCTATAAGGTGATCAAGGCCGCCCTCCTTGAGCGCTATTATCTCTGAGCCCTGGGCATCCTCCATTGCACGAAGCAGTGCTTCATCGGAGGCATCAGGGGCCCCTAGCTTCAGGTTGTCCCTCAGGCTCATGGCAAAAAGCCCCGCCTTCTGGGGTACGACGCCTATGCGGGCACGCAGCTTATGTATGTCCTGCTCCCTTATATCCCTTCCGTCTATATATATGCTTCCCTCAGACACATCGTAAAATCTGGGGATCAGGTTTATCAAAGTAGATTTGCCGGCTCCAGTACCGCCTATGATGCCTATGCTGTCGCCCTTTGATGCGTCAAAGCTGATGTGCTCCAGCACGTTTTTATGCCCTCCATAGGAAAAGGCCACATCCCTGAAGGATATAAATGGAGTCTGGGGTGAAGCAGCACAAGGCTCGCAGGTCTCCTTATCAGCAGGCAGGGCCATATCAGCTGGCGCTGCCACGGTATCCATGGAGTTTTTTATCTCCATGATCTCGTTTATCCGCTTCATGGAGGTCAGGGCCCTGGAGATAAGTATGATAAGGTTTGCAAGCTTCACAAGCTCTATCAGGATCTGATTCATGTAATTTACCAGGGCTATGGTCTGGCCCTGGCTCAGGCTTCCCATATTTACCTGTATGGCTCCCGTATAAAGCAGGCAGACTATGCCGAAATTCACGGCCACCATGGTCAGGGGATTCATCAGAGCCGAGATCTTTCCTGCAAAAAGCTGAAAGGAAAGCAGGCGGCTGTTTTCCTCAAGGAATTCTGCCTGTTCCCTTTCCTCACGATTGAAGGCTCGGATTACTCTCTGACCTGACAGTGCCTCTCTGGTCAGCAGCGTGACACGGTCCATGCTTTGCTGGACCTTATTATAATAGGGCATGGTGCCTATAAGTATGCCGAAAACTATGAGGCTCAGGATGATCACCAGTACCACAAAGATCACGGCAGAGCGGGGATCCACCGTAAAAGCCATGATGACTGCTCCGAAAACTATGAAGGGGGAGCGCATGAACAGTCTGAGGAACATGTTTATGCCTGTCTGCACCCGGGTCACATCGGAGCTGATCCTGGTAAGCAGTTTTGAGGTGCCTATCTGATCTATCTCTTTGTAGCCGAGATCAAGGATGTGGGAAAACAGGTCGTTGGATATGCTGCGTCCCATGCCTGCGGCGGCCGTAGCCGCAAAATACTGAGCTGTGACAGAGCATATGAGGCCGATCACCGCAAGCAGCAAAAGCAGTGCCCCTCTGGTAAGGATATAACCGGCATCATGTGCAGGTATGCCTGTGTCTATCATGTCTGCTACCACCAGGGGGACAAAGAGCTCAAAGCAGGCCTCCAGGCACTTGAAAAGAGGAGCCATCACGGACCTTAGCCGATATTGTCTGAAATAATGCATTAAACTTTTCATAGCTTTTGATTTTATTACAAGTAAGGCTTGGTTTCAAGCATAAAAGGGCCTCCGGACAGATACCGGAGGCCGGGCTGCAGCTTCTTTACTGTAAAGGTTCAGTAAGCAAGGCTTTATCATTCGTCAAGCAGGACTTTATCATTCGCCGAATACGGCTATATAGTCCTTTTTGAATTTCTCTATGCCTATATCCGTAAGGGGATGGTTGAACATCTGCATAAGCACCTTATAGGGAACGGTGGCTATGTCAGCGCCTGCCTTTGCACATTCGGTTATGTGCATGGGATTCCTGGTGGAGGCAGCTATGATCTGTGTGTCTATATCAGGATAATTTGAGAAGCATTCTACTATATCATATATGAGGTCCGTGCCGCAGGTGGAGATGTCGTCCAGCCTGCCAAGAAAGGGAGATACATATGTGGCTCCGGCCCTGGCTGCAAGCAGTGCCTGATTGGCGGAAAAGACCAGGGTCACATTGGTCTTTATACCCTCGGCATGAAGTACCTTTACTGCCTTGAGCCCTTCGGGAGTCATGGGGATCTTTACGACCATGTTTTTATGTATCTTTGCGATCTCACGGCCTTCCTTGATCATATCCTCTGCCTTTGTTGTCGTGGCCTTGACCTCTCCCGAGATGGGGCCGTCAACTATGGAGGTGATCTCCTTTATGACCTCATTGAAATCCCTGCCCTCCTTTGCGATAAGGGAAGGGTTGGTGGTAACACCGCAGATGATGCCCATCTCATTGGCTTCCCTGATCTCGTCAACATTGGCTGTGTCGATGAAAAACTTCATAAATGCCTCCTCATGGATTATAAAGTATTTAAAAAAATGCATGCTGCCGCACCTGCGGCATATGGCTTTTAAACGATATATATAGTATATTTGATAGAGCATACAAAGGCAAGAGGAACCTGCGGCTTTGCTTTGGTGTCACGATTTGTGGAAGTTCAGCTTCGTTGCCACCTTTTGTCCGCTGTGCTATACTTGCATGGATATTCAGACCTGCGATCGCAGTTTTTCCAGAGGAGGTTATAAATTATGAAGAAGTATAGTGAGATGACCAAGGAAGAGCTCAAGGAGGAGTATGGAGTCCTTCGTAAGCAGTATAAGGAATTTCAGTACAAGGCGCTGAGCCTTGACATGTCCAGAGGAAAGCCCTCGCCTGAGCAGCTGGATCTGTCCATGGGCATGATGGATGTGCTCAATTCTCAGGGCGATCTCAGCTGTGAGGATGGCATAGACTGCCGTAACTACGGTGACCTGGAGGGTATCCCCGAGGCAAAGGAGCTCCTTGGAGACATCATGGAGGTCAATCCCAACAACATTATCATATTCGGAAACTCCTCACTGAATGTTATGTACGACTTCATCAGCAGGAGCTATACCCATGGAGTCATGGGATCAAAGCCCTGGTGCCAGCTGCCGGAGGTCAAGTTCCTCTGCGTGGTCCCTGGCTATGACAGACATTTCAAGATAACGGAGTATTTTGGCATAAAGATGATAAACGTGCCCATGCTTGAGACAGGCCCTGACATGGACATGGTAGAAAGCCTGGTCAGCGCTGACGAGAGCATAAAGGGCATATGGTGTGTGCCCAAGTATTCAAATCCCACAGGCAATTCCTATGACGACGAGACAGTCAGGCGCTTTGCAAGGCTTAAGCCTGCAGCACCGGACTTCCGCATATACTGGGACAACGCCTATACGGTGCACCATCTCTATGATCATCATCAGGATCATCTGATAGAGATACTGGCAGAGTGCAAGAGAGCCGGAAACCCGGATCTGGTATATAAGTTTGCATCCACATCAAAGATCACCTTCTCTGGCTCAGGTATAGCCGCCTGTGCAGCATCCCTCAACAACCTGGAGGATATAAAGGGACAGCTTGCCATACAGACCATAGGCCCGGACAAGGTAAATCAGCTCAGGCATGTCCGCTTCTTCGGAGACATCCATGGAGTTGTGGAGCATATGAGAAAGCATGCCGACATTCTCAGGCCCAAGTTTGAGACAGTCGAGGATATATTTGAAAGGGAGCTTGGCGGTTTGGAGATAGGCACCTGGACAAAGCCCAACGGAGGATATTTCATCTCCTTCGATTCCCTTCCCGGATGTGCAAAGGAGATCGTGGCCATGGCAAAGAAGGCCGGTGTCAAGCTTACTCCCGCAGGAGCAGCCTTCCCCTATGGAAAGGATCCACAGGATACGAACATACGTATAGCGCCCTCTTATCCCTCCTTGCAGGAGATAGAGATGGCAGCCAGCCTGTTTACGCTTTGCGTAAAGCTGGTATCACTGAAGAAATTCATTGAAAAGGCAGAAGCCTGAAGGTATGTCCGGGCTTTTTTGCCCGAGCAGGAGTTTAGGTATATGGTTCCCTCTGAAAATAAAAAAAACAGGATAAAGGAGCTCTGTGCCCTGCTTTCCGAGGCGTCAAGGGCCTATTATGCAGAGGGCAGGGAGCTTATGCCCAATATAGAATATGACAGGCTTTATGACGAGCTTGCTGCCCTTGAGCAGGAAACAGGCATAATACTTGCAAGGTCTCCTACTCAGAATGTGGGCTACGAAGTGCTTTCAGAGCTTCCAAAGGAGCGCCATCAGTCGCCGATGCTGTCCCTTGACAAGACTAAATCCGTGTCGGCTCTGGCACAGTGGCTGGGAGACAGGCCCGGAGTGCTCAGCTGGAAGCTGGACGGACTGACGGTGGTGCTTACATACAGGAACGGAGAGCTCATAAAGGCTGTCACAAGGGGAAACGGGGAGATCGGAGAGGTCGTGACGCCAAACGCTGCTTTTTTTGAGGGACTGCCGCTTCGCATACCCTTTGACGGCGAACTGGTGCTCAGGGGCGAGGCAGTTATAGGATACAGAGATTTCAAAAGGATCAATGAAGAGATGCCTGAAACCGATGCGGCCTATAAGAACCCGAGAAATCTGTGCTCGGGATCAGTAAGGCAGCTGGATCCCTCAGTAACGGGGAAAAGGCATGTGCATCTCTTGGCCTTTCAGCTCGTCTCCGCAGAGGGGATGGAGCTTCCGGATTCCTTTTCCAAAAGGCTCGACTGGCTTTCGGATCAGGGCTTTGAGGTGGTGGATCATGTGATCGTGGATTCTGGCAGCATCGCAGAGACCGTGGAGGGCTTCAAGGCCAGGATAGAAAGCAATGACCTCCCTTCTGACGGGCTGGTACTGACCTTTGAGGATGTGGAGTATGGCCTGTCACTGGGTCGCACTGCAAAATTTCCGAGGAATTCCATAGCCTTCAAGTGGCAGGATGAAACTGCAGAGACCAGGCTGCTTCATATAGAATGGTCTCCATCAAGGACCGGCCTCATCAATCCCATAGCCGTGTTTGAGCCTGTGGAGCTTGAGGGCACCACCGTATCCAGGGCCAGCGTGCATAATCTCAGCATCCTGAGACAGCTCAGGCTTGGTATCGGTGACCGCATTAAGGTCTATAAGGCAAATATGATCATACCTCAGATAGCAGAGGATCTGGATGGAAGGGATGATATAGAGATCCCGGATACCTGCCCCATATGCGGAGGGGCCACGGAGGTACACAGGGACAAGGAGGCCGAGACCCTTTACTGTACAAATGCTGACTGCCCGGCAAAAAAGATAAAGGCCTTTGCGCTGATGGTGAGCAGGGATGCTCTGAACATAGACGGGCTGTCTGAGATGACACTGGAAAAGCTTATAGGGGAGGGGCTCATAAAGGAGTACGCTGACCTTTTCCATCTTTCCGGGCACAGGGACAGGATCATCTCAATGGAAGGCTTTGGCGAGAGATCCTTCCAAAATCTCATGGCTGCCCTGGAAAAAGCCAGGGATACTGAACTGTTCCGTCCCCTTTATGGGCTTGGGATACCAGGCATCGGGCTTTCGGGAGCAAAGCTCATAGCCTCTGAATTTGGAGGAGATTACGAAAGGATCAAAGGGGCAGACAGAGAAGAGCTGCTTATGATAGAAGGCATAGGCGAGGTCCTGGCGGATTCCTTTGTTTCCTATTTCAGTGACGAGCGAAAGCTGGGCGAGGCTGACAGGCTGATGAAGGAGCTTCGCATCAGACCTATGGAGCTTAATCAGGCTGAATCAGTCCTGTTGTCGATAGATGGAGAAGATATAGAGGTACGCACCGGATTGTTTTCGGGCATGACCTTTGTCATAACCGGAGATGTGACACATTTCCAAAACCGCAGAGAGCTCCAGGATGTGATAGAAAGACTTGGGGGAAAGGCTTCAGGCTCCGTGTCGAAAAAGACCTCATACCTCATAAACAATGATCCTGAAAGCAGCTCATCAAAAAATCAGAAGGCCAAGGAGCTTTCCATACCCATAATAAACGAAGAAGAGCTTTTAAGACTAATTCGGGACGGACATAAGGCATGAGCGGGGACTGCGGACTCCTTAAAGGAGGATA
>CALWET010000047.1 GCA_944377385.1 uncultured Lachnospiraceae bacterium
ATAATCGCATGTACAGGGACCCTGGGCGATCATGCTGTAAACAGGGAGCGCATGGAGTGGAGCATTGACGAGGTGGCCGATTTCTTTGAGAAGGAAGTCACAGTAGGCATGGACGACACTGATATAAAGGCTGGATGGATAAAAGGGTCATCACAGTATATGCGTATGACAGCCTGGGAGGAAAAAGCCCTTAGAGCAGGATGCAGAGCTGCCAAGAGAACGGGAGTTGCAGTTCATACCCATACAACAAATGGTACCTGGGCTCTTGAACAAATGGAGATCGTTAAAGAAGAAGGACTCCCGTTTACGCAGTTTGGAATAGCGCATATCGACAGGAATCCAGATTACTATATCCATAAAAAGATATTGGAGACTGGTGCATATGTCATATATGACGGGCCTGGAAAGGCAAAATATTTCCCGGATTCAATACGTATAGATCTGCTGAAGAGACTTTGTGCAGATGGTTTTGGCAAGCAGATCATGTTAAGTAATGATATGGGCAAAAAGGAATATCATGCACCTTATGGCGGAGGTCCCGGCTTGATGTGGATAAAGGAAAAATTCCTTCCCAGACTCCTGGATGAGGGATTTACACAAGAGCAGATAGATGACTTTATGATCCATAATCCAGCAAGATTCTATTCCTTAAGAGAACCCGTGGACAAGAAATAAACATATTTAAACGGAGGAAAACAAGACATGCTCACGATAACTCCTTCGGTGGCTTCAGCAAACCAGCTGTTTCTGGCAAATGAGCTTTCGTCCTTTGATCCGGATGTAACACTTCATGTTGACATTGAAGACGGAAACCACGTTTATAACATTACCTTTGGTATGAGGACGGTCAGATCGATCGCTGCGTATTTTCACAATCCATTGGATTTTCATTTAATGGTAACTGATCCGTCACGCTATTATAATGAGCTGGCTTCATTCAATACAAGGTATTGTATCATCCCATACGAGGCTGTAGGACATCCAATGCGAGAGTTTGACAGAATAAGGGATCTTGGAATGAAACCAGGTATAGCCATAACGATGAGAACTCCAGTAGATGTGCTGGAAGCCATGATGCCTGAGGCCGACTGCTTTTTGCTTCTTACTTATGGGTCTCCAAAAGGTGGAATGAACGGCATAGGCTTTCGTGAGCATAGTCTGGAAAGGATCAGAAGGGTAAAGAAAATGCTGCCTCCGGGGAAAAGTATCATCGTAGATGGTGGAATAGAGTTAAAGGAGCTGCATTTATGCTATGAGGCAGGTGCAGATACGGCTGTACTTGGCAGGATGCTGTTTCCGGAGAAATCAGGCTTTGACGGCCATGATGGAAGGCTGCTTCTGCCGTCTGAAAGAGCAAAGCAACCTGCAGAGCTTTTAAAGGAGATCCTTTCTAAGTTTGAATAGAGGCGCAGCATTTATTGCTGGGAAAGGTTTGATAAGAGATGCTATATAAAGAGCTGAGACAGGAGATGATAGATGCCGCGTTGAAACTGAAGGAATATCAGCTTATTTCTTTGTGCGGCGGAAACGTAAGCGTACGCCTTCCTGACAAAACGATTTTGATGACACCATCAGGGATGGAATACGATGATATGGAGCCGGAGGACATCTGCCATCTGTCATCAGATGGAAGCCTGCTGGAAGGAAAATGGAGACCGTCATCAGATAAGGATGCGATCCTTTATGTATTTGATAATATGCCTGAGGTCAATGCAGTGATACACACGCACCAGCCATACGCAACAGCAGTGGGACTGGTAACTGATTATTTTCCGCCATGTATAGTGACCCAGATCGATGCATTAAAGGGAGGAGTACATGTTGCTCCGTTTACTGTTTCCTCTGACAAGGGAATGGGAGTTCTGACTGTAGAATATGCAAGAGGTTCACTGGCTGTGATATTGAAAAATCACGGAGTCATGGCTTTGGGACCGTCTCTCAAGATATGCCTTTATTCGGCAGTTTATCTTGAAGAAGCCGCAAAGACATATATGGCAGCAAGGGCCGTGGGGCAGGTGGATGAGCTTCCCAAGGAAATGGTCAAAAAGGAAGCAAGGGACCTGGCAACGTGGGTACGGTATCATCAGGAAAAATGATCAAAAACGGAGGTGTAAGAGTATGGATATCCCTAAATTACAGGTCGCTCTGGACAATGATTCCATAGAATCGGCCTTTGACACTTTAAAAGATGGATTGGCAGAGGCTGTAGATATCATAGAGGTGGGTACATATCTTATCATGATGGAAGGACTGCGTGCAGTCAGCATTTTAAGAGCTGCCTATCCGAATAAACTGATGGTCACGGATAATAAGATAATCTCACCTCATTTCGGGACCAAGATCCTTGAATACAATACCCAATTTGTGACTTTAAACTCCACGGCCATGGATGCATGTATTGAAAAGGTGCTGGGAGAAGCAACACAGAGGGGGCAGGAATGTCAGATCGAGCTGTATGGTGACAGCTGGAGCTTTGATGATCTGGAAAAATGGAAAGAAATGGGGATAAAGTACATCGTGTATTCCAGACCGAGGCTGAGAAAGGGCTCCTGGTCTCAGGAGGATGCAGAGAGGCTGAGACGCATCTGTGATATGGGATTTAAGGTAACTGCTACAGGCGGGATCTCATATGATGATTTGGATGTTTTGGCAGGGATACCTATTTTTGCCATAATATGCGGAAGATCCATAAGAAATGCTCAGGATCCGGCCGCTGAAGCCAGAAGAGTCAAGGAAAGGATGACGGAGCTCTGGGGAAAATAGCATATCAGAAATAAAAGGAGAGATATGTATGTGGATCAATGATCATTTTGGAGTAGAAAAGCCAATACTTGCCATGTGTCATATAAGGGCGCTTCCTACTGATCCTGAATATGATAAGGAAGGTGGCATGGAGAAGGTCATAGAGTGTGCAAGAAAGGATCTGAATGCACTCCAGGATGGAGGAGTGGACGGGATCATTTTTTCAAATGAATTCAGCATACCCTATGTAAGCGATATCAGGCCGGTCACCTTGTGTGCAATGACAAGGGTCATATCAGAGATCAGAAGTGATATAAAGGTGCCCTTTGGCACAAATATAATCAGCAGTGTATATGATAGCCTGGATATGGCTGTGGCCACAGGAGCAACCTTTGTAAGAGGACCCATGACAGGATCCTTTGTGAGTATAGCCGGTTCAGTGGATCTAAACCCTGGAGAGATAATCAGGCATAAATATGAGCTTGGCGGCGAAGATATAAAGATATTGAGCTATATAATACCTGAAGGCTGTGATTATACGGGAAAGAGACCTCTGGGGGAGCTTGCACAGATCGCAGAATTTCGATGCAAGATGGATGCCATATGTGTTGCTGGGGCAAATGCAGGAAGTGCGCCTGATACACAGGATCTTTATGTGGTAAAAAAGGCAGTGAAGCATACACCTGTATTTGTTAATACGGGATGCAGGGTCGATACGATCGTTGATCAGCTTAAAGCAGCTGATGGAGCGATAGTGGCAACTACATTCAAGTATGATGGGATATTTGAAAATCTTGTAGACAAAAACAGAGTAAAGGAATTTATGGATGTGGTAAAGGAATACAGGAAGAGCTTGAAGTAGAGCGGATATAGCCTGTAATAAAAACAATATATCGAGAGAGGGGGTAACAAAGTGGAAGTATTATCTTCGATAGGTGGATGGATATGGACAAACCTATGCTCGGATGCAGCGGTATTTATGATGATTCTGGTGCTGGTAGGACAGATCCTTGCAAGAAGGACGGTCATGGAATCCATTGGTGGCGCCATAAAATGCTACATAGGCTACCAGGTCTATACCGTTGCCACCGGAGGATTAAGTTCGACCTTCAGGCCGATACTATATGCACTGAAGGATGTATTTGGAGTTTCTATCACAGTAAATGACTCCTATTATGGACTTGCAACGATGCAGACCATGTTTAATGACATGGGAGGCAATGCCGGACTTCAGGGCATGATCTTGGGTATTGCTTTTGGACTTATGATCCTGTTTGCCCTTTTCAAGAGGATAACAAAGATCAGGACACTTGTAGTTCAGGGTCATATACTTGCCAACAACGCACTTAGAGCACTTATGATATGCTTTATGCTGTATCCTTTTATGCCTACATATCAGCTGGTGATATTTGCCGCATTCTTCTTTGCAATACGATTTGCGGTATTTTCAAATCTGACAGTGGAGGCAGCCCAGGATCTTACAAATGGAGTAGGAATGGCAGTAGGGCATACTCAGATGATAGGAGACAGGATAGCCTGGGAGATAGGAAGATTTATTGAGAAAAGATCTCTAAAAAAGACTGGGAAAAAGCCTCATCGCCTGGATGATATCGAATTCCCCAAGTGGCTGAATATATTTAATGATATTTATGTTGCCTGCTTTATAGTCATGTTTGTTTTCTTCGGCATTGTCATGCTGATACTTGGCAAAGAAAACCTTATGACTATAGATTCATCCCTAACTGAGTCCAAAGACTTCTTCATGTATATTTTTGCGACGTCCATGAAGTTCCCCATTTACCTGGTTATACTGTTTACAGGTATGAGGATGTTTGTGGCAGAGATCATGATAGGCTTTGAGGGACTTAGCCAGAGAGTGCTTCATGGTACACTTCCTGCTTTGGATTGTGCTGCATTTTATGGCTTCGTAAGCAATCCTAACGTTATAACTGTAGGCTTCCTTTCAGGAACTCTGGTCATGATACTGTGTACACTTATAGGTGTTATATTCAATTTCCCTATAATAGTTATGATGGGCTTCACCCAGATGATGTTCGACAATGCTACAATGGGTATATTCGGACATCACAGAGGAGGCGTAAAGGGACTGTTGATAAGTGCAGGGCTCTGCGGATTTGTTGATACCATGGGAGGCGCTCTGGTTGCTTTCTTCCTGGGAACATACAAGTATTTTGGAGTAGCGTCACAGTTTGATGAGTCTATAAGCCTTGGTACTCTGGGCGCCATATGCAAGATAGGTCCTGTGGGAATGATTATTATGCTGGTGATCATTGCGTTGATCCCTCAGATACAGTATGCTTTATATAAGGACAAGGAGAGTTATTTCCTGGTTGCATCAGACTATGAAAAATATAAGGAAAGACAGGAAAAGCTGATGCTTGAAGAGAAATAATGCAGATTTAGTAAAAGTCCTATACTCACATTAACATGAGTGTAGGACTTTTATGAAAATTTGAACTGATGAGGAGGTATGGAAATGTTTGATCCGGATAAGAAATATAAGATCCTTGCTTGCTGTGGGTGCGGGAATGGGACTTGCACGATCTTGGCGATGAAGCTCAGAAATGTTACAAAGCGCATGGGAATGAAGGCAGTCGTTGAGGCTGCGCCTGCTTCCGTAGGCATCTCCCAAGGAGCACAATATGATATTATAGTATGTAATCAGAATCTGGTCTCCAATTTTAAAAAGGCAGCAGATCAGGGGTCGATAGTTATCGGACTGAAGAATATAATGTCAGAGGCCGAGATAGAGGAAAAAATGACAGGGGCACTGTGATTCATCATATAATGCGGGGGTATATAAAATGATCAGTTTTGAGGTGAATGTAACTGATCCGGAGGGACTGCATGCAAGGCCTGCCGGGATAATAGCTAAGGCTGCATCAAAATATAAATGCTGTATAAGCCTGAAGGTCTATGAGCAGGAAAAGACCGTTGATGCTAAAAGATTATTTAAGATCATGAGCCTTGCAGTAAAATGTGGTCAAAAGATAGCCTTTGATTTTGACGGCGAGGATGAAATGTCTGCATATGATGAATTCATAAAAATATGCAAGGATAACGCTTTGGGAGATGTAATATGTCAGTGATAAGCGGAATCGCAGCTTCAAAGGGTATAGCAAAGGGAGCTGCGTATATATATCATCAAAACGAGATAGATATAACCGAGGCTTCAAAGCTTTCTCAGGAGTCAGAGCTTGAACGCTTCAAGGATGCCTGTGACAAAGCTGCGGAAGAGATAAGCAGGCTCAGGATCGATGCCATTGAAGCAGTAGGAAGCTCAGAGGCTCAGATATTTGAGGCTCAGGAAATGATGATCAGGTCTCCGGATTTTGAGGACAGTGTCCAGGAATGGATCTCAAGGGGAAAGACTGCTGAGTATTCTGTCAGGGCGGGAAGCGAAGCTCTTGAAAAAATGCTTTATGAGACAGGGGATGACTATCTTATGGAGCGTACGGCAGATGTCAGGGACATATCTGGAAGGGTGATCAGAGCTCTGCTTGGGGTCAGGAACGAAGATCTCCCTGACTTTCCGCATATCCTGATAGCAGAGGATCTTTTGCCAAGCCAGACCATAGCCATGGATAAAACAAAGATACTTGGGATAGCCACAAGCAGAGGGGCCTATAATTCCCATACAGCCATATTGGCCAGGACATTGGGCATACCTGCCGTGGTGGGCTGCGGTGATATGATAAAGGTCATCAGAGATGGCAGTGAGATCATAATAAACGGAACGGACGGCACTGTGCAGAGCGAGATAGATGAGACGGCCGAAAGGGAGTTTGAAAGGCTGAAAAGAGAATTTGATGAGCACAAGAATTCCTTGGAAAAGCTCAAGGACATGCCGAGCGTAACGGCTGACGGCAGTGAGATAGAGATATGTGCAAATATAGGCAGCCTGGAGGATGCGCAGGCTGCACTGGAAAACGGTGCTGACGGGGTAGGACTGTTCCGCACGGAATTCCTTTATATGGAAAGCACGGACTTTCCATCAGAGGAAGCGCAGTTTGAAGTATATAAGACTGTCCTTGAGATGTTCAAGGGAAAGAGAGTCATAGTCAGGACCTTTGATATAGGTGCTGATAAATCACTGCCCTATATGGATCTTGGAAATGAGGAAAATCCAGCAATGGGCTGCAGGGCCATAAGGGTCTGCCTGAATAATTCAGTATTGTTTAAAACGCAGCTCAATGCCCTGCTCAGAGCTTCAAAATATGGCAGGCTGGCCATCATGTTCCCCATGATAAGCGAATTGAAGGAGCTGAGGGCCTGCAAGGATATGATCAGAGAGTGCATGAGGGAGCTTGATGACAGAGGGCTGGAATATTCAAGGGATATAGAGATCGGCATCATGGTAGAGGTCCCGGCAGCTGCCGTCATGTCAGATGAATTTGCAAGAGAGGCAGACTTTTTCTCAGTTGGCACCAATGATCTTTCCCAGTTTACCATGGCAGCAGACAGGACCAATGAAAAGGTGAATTATCTTTGTGATGCCTCTCAGGAGGCCGTACTCAGGCTCATAGGTCTTACTGCAAAAAATGCTGTGGCAAATGGGATACTCTGCGGCGTGTGCGGCGAGCTGGCAGGAGATCCTGAGTATACGGAGAAACTGCTGCGCATGGGAGTAAGAGAGCTGTCCATGAGTCCCTTCAGCATACTGGAGGTCAGAAAAAAGGTAAGGGAAATAAGGCTGGATCAGTAAAGCTAATAAAAACTTTACATTTGATTTGTTGCCTTTAATAAATGGAAGGCGACCTTACTGTCAGTGATAACTGAATTTACCAGTCCCCCTCGGAGTGCTCCCAATAAAGCCGGTATCTTAAAGGTATTGGAGGTTATGCATATTCTTTTAGGCGTTTCAAAAATGGATCTTTTTGGGAATATCATGCGTTTATAGATAGGCATATCAATAATTTGACCATTTATGTCAAAGAAATACCCTTCAATGGATCCTACGGCTTTGGTGCGTTTTATATCCGCAAAATCCTTTTCTGATATGTATTTTTGCCATTGATCTATGGAGGTGACGCTTGAATACAGCGTGTTCACCTTTTCCGACATATTCAGAACGTTTTTGATTATAGGACGGTTGGTCAGCTGCTCACACAGTTCAGGGTTTTCAACTAAAAAGGGTACCATCATGCAATAGGATTTGCATTGATAGAGGTCAGAAAGAGCCCTGACCAGATCAAATTCTTCAAAATTAGCCTGCTGGATATGCTCAAAAAGACCGGTCAGCTGAACGATCTGCATATCAGGGTAAGCGCAAAAAGGTTTGACATATTTTATTATGTTTTTGAAGGTGCGTCCCCTGGACACAGACAGTATGGTTTCATTATTTACATTATTTCTGATATGATTGGCAGCCATTTTACATACAAGCTCAAAGCTTTCTTTGGAATAAAGGCTTTGGCTGTTTACTACCAATGCCTCAGAAAGGCCAAAGGTCTCTCTGAGTTGCTGCTCTAATTTAACATGATCCTCGTAGGGATAGTTGACTGTTATTTTAACAATGCCTTTTTCTCTGGCTTCCGTCAAAAGACGTGAAACATTCGTGCGTGATATATATAAACGATCAGCTATCTCCTGCTGGGTAAGATTCATTTCATAATATAGATAGGAGATCTCGACTAATATGTCATTGTTATTAAGCTTATCCACAGTAAGA
>CALWET010000048.1 GCA_944377385.1 uncultured Lachnospiraceae bacterium
AAGGACAGCAACAAGCAGTCCGTCAAAGCCATGCTGAGTGGTGGCGGTCCACATGAAACGGGAATAGTTGCACATCATCTCAGTAGCTCCTGCTATGCCGGCAAAGGCTCCGCCTGCAAGCTGGGCCAGGAAGGAAATGCTGACTGCAGAAAGTCCTACTGCAGTGGCAAACCTGGGATTTGCTCCCACGATCCTCATCTTCCATCCAAAGGCTGTTTTATAAAACAGAATGGAAACGATGATAACGCATATGATAGCAATAAAGAGTCCTGACTGGATCCTGAAGCTGCCGAATATCTGGGGCAGCTGCATGCTCTCCGGCGTTTCCCTGGATGCCAGATACGATATGGTGGAATCCCTCAGATGATATCTGAGTATCCAGGTAGCAAGCTTCGCAATGACCTCGTTGAGCATCAGGGAAACGACAACGACGTTTGCATTGAACTTCTTATCCATGATAGCCGGTATGAAGGCCATGACCACACCGGTGATGATGCCTACGATTATCATAAGAGGCACCATGACCGCTGCAGGAAGCCCGTCGCCAAGTCCAAGTCCTACCCAGGATACCATACATGCGGAAAGCATGAAGATACCCTCGCCTATAAGATTGAACTTGTTTACGGCATACATGAAGCACATGCTCAGTCCGCATATGGTAAAGGGAACGGCCAGATTGACTATGGAACCTATTCGGCGAAGAGATGAAAAGGGTCCAAGTATGAACTGACGTACTATATAAACAGGGTCCTCGCTTATCGCAAACAGGATGGCCAGAGCTATGACATAAGCTATGACACGTCCCGCTATGATACGAACGACCTCCATCACGCTTTCTATTTTTTGTGTTTTATTCATAACAGGCCCTCCATCTCAGTCTGGGTCATCTCTCTGACACCAAGCATATATTCTCCAAGCACCTCCTCGGAAACCTCGTTGGCCTTGGGGAAGGCTGCCACTACTTTTCCCTTTCTCATGACCAGCAGCCTGTCAGAGCACTCAAGGACCTCATTCAGATCCGCGGATATCAGGAGCGTTGCCGTACCCTCCTCCCTGGATTTTCTGACTATGGTCTTTCTGATCATCTCTGCCGTACCTACGTCTATGCCTCTGGTAGGCTGATTGGCCAGGATAAAGTTGGCTCCGCTGGTAAATTCACGGGCAACCACCACCTTCTGGATGTTTCCTCCTGAAAGCATCCTTACCGGCTGATCCCTGCCGTCGCAGAGTATCTCAAAGTCCTTGATATACTGATCTGCTATATCGTTTATCTTTTTGGCATCCATGAAAAGGCCCTTTTTGAATTCGGACTTTGTAAATCTGTCTGCCACTATATTCATCTTTATGGACATTTCACCGGCAACTCCCTCGGCCATACGGTCCTCGGCGATATAGGCCATTCCGATGTCTCTGATCTGGCGTACGGATTTTCCCTTTATGGAAACATCATTGAGCTTGACGTCACCGCTGGCAAAGCCTGTCAGTCCTGCCAGCACCTCAGAAAGCTCTGTCTGTCCATTGCCCTCTACTCCGGCTATGCCAACGACCTCTCCCTCGTGGATGGTAAAGGAGACATCATCCAGCACACTCTTTCCGATGGAATTTATCTTGACCAGATCCTTTATCTCAAGCACCGGCTTTCCAAGCTTTGGAGCTTCCTTTTCGATCTTGAGCACTACATCACGCCCTACCATCAGCTTTGAGATGGCTGCCTCGTTAAGGCCCTCGGTATCCAGGCTGCCCATGCACCTGCCATGCCTGAGTATCGTGACCTTTGAACAGATCCTCATGACCTCCTCAAGCTTGTGGGATATGAAGATTATTGAAACACCATGGTCCCTCAGCTTAAACAGCTGCTCAAAAAGCTCTTCCGTCTCCTGGGGAGTCAGTACGGCCGTAGGCTCATCCAGGATAAGCAGTCGGGCACCCTTGTAAAGGGCCTTGAGTATCTCTACCTTCTGCATCTGGCCTACTGAAAGCTCGCTGACCTTATGAAGGGCGTCTACCTTGAAATTGTATTTGTCTGCGATCTCCTGGGTGGCCTTTACGGCACCGTCAAAATCAAAGAGCCCGTTCTTCATGGGCTCAGCCCCAAGAGTCACGTTTTCAGCTACGGTGAGTGATGGAACAAGCATGAAATGCTGATGCACCATGCCTATACCCTTTGCTATGGCATCCAGAGGATTGGCTATCTTTTCCTCCTTGCCATTTATAAAGATCTTTCCTTCCTGGCAGTCCTCCATTCCAAAAAGTATCTTCATAAGGGTCGTTTTGCCGGCACCATTCTCTCCGACGAGGGCGTGAATCTCATTTTCGCCAACGGCAAAGGTAATGTCCTTGTTTGCGACAAATCCGTTCGGGTATATTTTTGTAATGTTTTGCATACGCATTACTTCTGCCATGCAACTTACCCCCTCTGCTTTATAATCGTATTCATCCCGAAGGGTCTGGCCCCTCCGGGATGAAGCTAAGCTTTTACTTTAGATCGTTATCAGCCGGCTGCCTTTACGAACTCATTGAATTCGTTCTCGTCAGCAAAATCAAAGTATGACTTGGGAACCAGCTCACCGGATGCTATCTTTGCCTTTGCATCCTCCATGGCTGTCCTGACCTCCTCAGGAACATTCTCCTGGAAGAATTCGTTGTCAACATAGCCTATGGAATCCTCTGCACATCCAAGCTTTATGGTATGGCCCCACATGCTCTCGTCTCCTGCCTCTATGTCATGGAAGAGAGAAAGCAGGGAGTTTCCAACCTCCTTGAGCATGGAGGTAAGTATTACGTCAGCCTTCTCGGGATTTGCAGAATCTATATAGGATGCGTACTGGTCGGAGTCAACTCCTATAGCCCACTTGCCTTCCTCAACGCAGGCCTCGAAAAGTCCGTCTCCGGAGCCGCCTGCAACCTGGAAGAATACGTCTGCATTATTGTTCCTGATCTGGTCAAGCACCAGGGACTTCATCATGGCAGGATCGTCCCAGGCGCCGCAGGCTGCCTTGACAACCTTTACGTCCGTGCCGTTTGCTGCATTCCATGCCTGAACGCCGTCGATATATCCGGTAACGAAGTCGTTGATAACAGGGTTCTCAACACCTACGTCAACGCCGACAGTGCCGGTCTCACTCATGGCTGCTGCCATCATGCCAACCAGGTATGATCCCTCATTCTGCTTATAGAATATGCAGGTCATGTTGTCGGGAAGCTGATCATCGGACCAGTTCTCGTCAAAGCCTATGAACTTTACATCGGGATATTCCTCAGCAAGATCAGCCATGATCTCCATGTATGAGGAGGAACCTACTATGTACTCATAGCCCTGATCAAGACAGTCGAGGATGTAGTCCTCATACTTGTCATAGTCAGAGGTCTCACCGGTCTCAACGGTACGTACGTCCCATCCCTCGTCCCTGAGGACATTCATTCCGACCTCACCGGAATCATTGAAGGACTTGTCGCCCAGCAGTCCAACGATATAGGCTATCCTGCCCTTTTCGCCTTCGGCTGATTCTCCCTCTGCTGCTGCCTCTGCTCCGCCCTGAGCTGCGGTCTCCTCAGATGATCCGCCTCCTCCGCAGGCTACAAGAGAAAAGCTCAATGCCGCCACCATGATGATGGATAAAAATTTTTTCATATTTTTCTCTCCTTTTCTTTTTAAAATATAAGCACGAGGCTTATTATTTAACTACATTTTTTGTTCTCATTATCTTTTGATCTCATTATTGCATCCGTAAGCCATCTGCAAAATGCAGGCCCGTCTACCTTCATGGCTACGGATACATTCGGCTTCCTGCCCATACGACCGCCAAGATCCGCCATGGTATGGCCCCTGGTATATTCTCCGCTGCACTCCACATCCACAAAATAGTCGTGGCATTCAAGGCACTGAGGATAAACTGCGGAGGCAAGGGCCATGGCATCATGCATGATGGCATCCTCTCCGCCTGCATCCCTCCTTATGAACATATAATCAAGGAGATCTGCACAGAGCAGGGCGGCCTTTGTACCGCAGGCCCTAAGCTCTAAGGAATGCTCCTCCTTCATGGCAACTGCCGTGGTGACATCCAGGCCCACCATGGTCAGAGGTATGCCGCTTTGCATCACGATGTGGGCTGCATCTGGATCCACCCAGATGTTGAACTCTGCCGTTGTCGTGACATTTCCTCCGATAACAGCTCCGCCCATGAACCATATATGCTTTACCAGCTTCACAAGATCAGGATGCTCAAGGAGACATATGGCTATATTTGTCATGGGCCCTATGACCAGGAGCTCAAGCTCACCCTTTTCTTCAAGAGCTGCCTCATATATGAGCTCCGGAGCCATACGTCTGTCAAAGCTGCTTCTTGATGCCCTGGGCAGCTTTATCGTGCCCAGGCCGGAAACACCATGAGTATCTGAGGCATCCTCATGATAGCCATTATAGCGTATGGGAAGCTCAGCGCCCCTTGCTACAGGTATGTCAAAGCCAAGATACTCTATGAGATCCAGATTATTCCTTGAGGTGAATTCATGCTTTACATTACCGTTGACCGAGGTTATGGCCTTTATCTCCACCTCATTGCAGTAAAGAGCTGCCGCTATGGCTATGGCATCGTCGGTGCCGGTATCGCAGTCTATGATAAAAGGCCTTTTGCCCATATCAAAGCCCTCCCTTCAGTCCTTTATTCAGGCAAGCGAAAGAGCCACCTCCATCATTTGGGTGAAGGCAGTCTGTCTTTCCTCGGCCGTAGTGATCTCTTCGGGGCCGTCGGATATGGTAACTATGCACAGAGCATTCACGCCTGCCCTGGCTGCATTTGTATAGAGGGCCGCAGACTCCATCTCGGCTGCAAGCACGCCCATCTCCTGCCAGGTGGTGGCAGCAGGCAGATCCACTCCATAAAAAACGTCTCCACAAAGCACATTTCCTACATGGAACTTGTATCCAAGCCTTCTCGCTGTTGCAACTGCCTTTTCAAGGAGCTCGAAGCTGCAGGTGGGAGCAAAGGTCCCGGGAAGTCCAAGAAGTGACGGATAGTTGGAATTTGTGCAGCTACCCATGGCAAATACCATCTCGCGGCTGTGCACCTTTGGCTGCATGGCTCCTGCGGTGCCTATGCGTATCAGGTTTTTGCATCCGTATATATGTATGAGCTCGTAGCTGTAGATGCCCATTGAAGGGCAGCCCATGCCTGTGCCCATGACAGATACCGGCTTGCCCTCATAGGTACCGGTAAAACCGAACATGTTCCTTACTGAATTGAATTGTTTAACATCTTTAAGATATGTATCTGCAATGAATTTGGCTCTAAGGGGATCACCGGGAAGGAGTATGGTCTCGGCTATCTCACCGACCTTTGCCTCGATATGGGGTGTGGGTGCTGTCATTTCGTGTGCCATGATATGCTATTCCTTTCCATTTATTTTTAAAATAAAAACCACGGTCGTTATATGACCATGGTTTATTATATCTTAAATATTGGATATTATCAACAATTTAGGCGCTACATAAAGCTTAAATATATCTAAAGTATATAAAAATAAGTTTTGTCCTCTTTATGGCATCTTTATCCTGGGCCTTATATATAAAGGACATTCAAGACTCATCATCCCTTTGAGACAGATCTCTTGAAAGGGCTTCAAGATAATGTATCAGATACTCGTCCTTTCCCTGAAGCCTGTAGGAATGATCCACCTCCTCATAGGTCACGCACTTTCTGTCGACGGATCACATCCTGTCCCAAGATACATGTATATCCCTTATGGTGGTCTGGTAGAGGTCGTCCCAGGAGGTATACATGAGTATGCTGAAGGC
>CALWET010000049.1 GCA_944377385.1 uncultured Lachnospiraceae bacterium
AAGGGGAGGAACAGCAAATACCCCCGTTTTCGCTGCCCGCAGATCGACTTTATCTATCAGATAAGCTCGTCAAATACAGCCTTGAAATCTGCTATCACATCGTCGGGATCCTCAAGGCCCACATTTATGCGGACCAGGCCCTCGGAAATGCCAGCTTCTTTAAGCTCTTCAGCAGAATAGGGGAAGTGGGTCATGGTTGCCGGATGCTCCACCAGGGTCTCGCAATTTCCAAGGGAGACTGCTATGGTGGCAAGCTTGAGCTTATTAAGGGCAGCGCCCACCCTTTCTCTGCCACCCTTGAGCTCTATGGACATCATGGCTCCGGGCAGCTTCATCTGCTTCTTTGCTATCTCGTATCCTTCAAAATCCTCAAGTCCGGGGTAATATACCTTTTCCACAGCTGGATGATCATGCAGGAAGCGTGCTATCTTCATTGCATTTGCACAGTGACGCTCCATTCGGATATCCAGGGTCTTTAAGCCTCTTGTGATCAGAAAAGCGTTAAAGGGACTCATGACTGCGCCTGTCATATCCTTTATGCCGCACATCATACATTCCGAAATGAAATCTGCCTTTCCAACAACTACACCGGCTATAACGTCGCCATGTCCGTTCAGATACTTTGTGACACTGTGAACGACTATGTCAGCTCCAAGATCCAGGGGCTTTTGGAGATAGGGTGTGGCAAAGGTATTGTCTACGATGACCTGTATGTCGGAATTGTAGTCATGGGCGATCCGGGCCACCTCTTTTATGTCGATGATCTTGAGGTTAGGATTGCAGGGGGTCTCAAAATAAACGATCTTTGTCTTGTCGCTGAGGGCGTCCCTGAGATTGGCCGTATCAGACATATCTACGAACCTGACCTTGACTCCGAATTTGGGAAGTCTTGAGGACATAAGTGAAAAGGTACATCCGTAAAGGGTCTCGTCCGCTACTATCTCATCTCCTGCGGAAAGAAGGGTCCAAAGAGTAGCTGTGATGGCTCCCATGCCTGAGGCTGCTGCCAGTGCGGCTTCACCGTGCTCCAGGGCTGCTATGGTCTTTTCCATGGCTGTGGTGGTAGGATTTCCAAGGCGGGTATAGATATAGCCCTCCTCCTCGCCTGCAAAGCGGGCACCGCCCTGCTCCACCGTGTCAAATTCAAAGGTAGAGGTCTGATAGATAGGGGTACACAGCGCCCCTGCCGCATTCTTTTCCTTGCCGGCGTGGATCTGTTTTGTGGCAAAACCCATATTCTCGTTGATTTTCATGCTTCATTTCCTCGCTGTCTGTGGATTTGTAGTTTATTCCTGAGTATTTTAACATAGATTTCAGCATTTTTCAGGAAAATAAAGACATATATGCTATAATCATCAAAGAATGGAAGTCAGAAGGATCAAAAAAGAGGATAGAGAAGATTTCAAGGAGCTTCTGCTGCTTGCTGATGAGCAGTGGAGCATGGTGAAAAGGTATCTGGACCGAGGAGAGATGTATGGTCTTTTCCCTGAAGGCGGTCTGGATGCTGTCAGCATTTGTGTGGTAACAAAAGAGGATGAGCACATCTATGAGATAAAGAGCTTTGCCACGGCAAAGGCCTTTCAGAAAAAGGGATATGGAAGGATGCTCATGAAATATGTGATCGGGCAGTATAGGGGAGCCGGAGGCATTCTTTATGTAGGTACCGGCAATACAAGCTCGACCATAGGCTTTTATGAAAGCTGTGGCTTTACCCGTTCTCATGTGGTCCGGAACTTTTTTACAGACAATTATGATCATCCAATATTTGAAGATGGCATACAGCTTAGGGATATGATATATCTCAGCATGAAGCTTTGAAAAGCCTGATATTTTAAAGTCTATTATATTTAAAAATCTGATAATTTTTTAAGCTTGTGATAAAGGAGAAAGCATGAAGACCTATCGTTATTTTGTAGTATCGCTGGCCATTGCTGCTGTCCTGTCGCTTGCGGGCTGTTCTAAAAAGGAGGCCGCAGAATCTGTCGATTACAGTCTTTCAGAAAACTGGGCTTATCTGGCGGATACAGATGAGCTTGATGACGGAGGTCCGGATGGAGGGTCTGCTGAAGATGAAGCCATGTCTGCCGATGTATTTTTTATCTGTCCCACGGTATACAGCGGAGATGAGGAAAGCTTCAATATGTCTCTTGAGGATGAGGAAACAAAGGCTGCCTTCCTTGGTGCCACCAACATGGAAAAGGGCATATATGATCAGGGCAATCGCTTTTTTGCCCCTTACTATCGCCAGGCAGGCCTAAATGTATATGAGCTTGAGCCTGAAGATCAGGAGGCCTATCTTGAATTTGCCTATGATGATATAGAGCAGGCCTTTGACTATTACATGGAAAATTACAATGAGGGCCGTCCCATAATTCTGGCCGGATTTTCCCAGGGAGCTGATATGTGTATCCGTCTCATGAAGAAGCGCTTTGATGACGAGGCTCTGCAGGATCAGCTGATAGCCTGCTATGCCATAGGCTGGAGGATAACAAAGGAGGAGCTTGAGGAATATCCGCAGCTTAGATTTGCCGAGGGCGAGGATGATGCGGGAGTGATCATAGCCTTTAACAGCGAGGCAGACTATATAAAGGACTCACTTATGATACCGGCTGGGACCCGTTCCCTATGCATAAATCCCCTGAACTGGCATACGGATGCTACACCTGCCGACAAGTCTCTAAACCTGGGGGCCTGCTTTACCGACTATGACGGAAACATCAGCTCTGAGATACCTGGACTTACAGGAGCTTATATAGATACGGAGCGTGGCTCGCTCAAGGTGACGGATGTGACTGCTGAGGAATATCCTGCTGTGCTCTATATCTTTGAGGATGGTATTTATCATCTTTATGACTATCAATTCTTTTACAGGAATCTTGAGGAAAATGTGCTCATGCGAAAGGCCGCCTGGTTTTCTGAGGCGGCCCTTGCGGATGCGGCATAAGGCTTTATTTATATGGCGCCAGATGCCTCGTTTCATATATGATCAGCCAAATGCTGTTTATATAAATCACAAAATTAAAGAAACATGTTGACAGTCAGTCCTGGAAAACTGGGCTTTTAAAGATTAGCCTTTCCGACTGCGAATTCCCTAAAGCCCATGTACCCCGGCGCTATATCATACTTGGGGAATACCAGCACGACCTGTCCATCGGCATTTATATAAAAATCAGTATCCTCGGTCACGGAGCTGAATTTGGCATCAGAAAGCTCGTTGTCTCCGTATCCAAAGTAGCTAAGGCCGGGATCATCTGCAAGCTGCTCTTTGATCTGCTTATCTATCTCGGCATTGCAGAGCTCCTTCCAGTTCTCGCCAAGGAGTTGATTTAGACTAAGCTCCTGACCTGTTACAAGGTCCAGGTTATAATAATGCCTTTCTTCCTGAGAGCTTACCCAGGACTTTGAGGTCATAAGCTCCAGAGACAGTACAGTTCCCTGCTGATATTTGACCTCATAATCAACATTTATGTCCATCTGCCTGTCCGCCCATTCAGCCTCGGTGCCGCCTGTGGCAAAAAAGGCTTCCTTGTATTCCTGAAATTCTGTTTTTGCCTGAGCTGTATAATCATCAACGATCTTTTCTATCTGAGAATTTACTAAAGCCGTAAAATCTGTATCGGTCTGGACAGAGGTCCCAGCAGTATCTACAGCAGGCATCTCCATATCTATCCTATAGTCGCCCTCATTCACGTGATAGGATCTCACTGTCAGTACCCGGGCTATCTGGCCTATTACGGGCAGAGAAGCCGCTCCCTCGGCAAAGGCTTCGCTTGTATTTAGTCCCAATGTAAATACGGCCAGGACTGCTGCTGCCGCAGCTGCTGTTCTTTTCATCATATATAATGCTCCCTTCCTTTTTTTCAGATCTATAATGGTTTGTCCATCTCTTATGTCAGTACCCTGGAGCTTGCCATCGTCAAGAGACGGCTTTGCCCTGCCATCGTCATACAGGCCTCGTTTTGTCCTGTCTTTTTCTATGAGGCCTGATACCATGGATGAAAGCTCATTTGGTATCTCTATATCTTCATAGTGCTTTTTTCCGTCCTCTATCCTCATAGCTCCTCCTTGATCATTTTTTCGATCCTTTTTTGTGCCGCATACAGTCTGTATTTGACTGTATTGAGATTGGTGTTGGTTATCTCAGCGATCTCTTTCAGGCTCAGTTCCTCATAGTATCTGAGTATGACTACAGTCCTCATATCATCAGGCAGCTTCATTACAGACTCATATACTGTTTCGCCGTCATCCGGCTCGTAGGCCTGCTCAACATATATCTGCTCAGGCAATTCCTCGTTTGATGGGAGCTCGCGCCGGTTTTTATTCAGATATCTGATGGATTCGTGTACGGCTATACTGAAGAGCCAGGCCCTGGCCGTGGCAGCTTTTCTGATACTGCCATAGGATTCAAGAGCCTTGAGCACCGTGTTTTGTACCACATCCATGGCACTGTCCCGATCTTTTGTATAGCTGAGGGCAAGACGGTAAAGGCTGTTTTGCTCCTGGATGATACAGGAGACTACCTGCTCATACATCTCGTCTTTCATAGCTGTCTCCTGGTTTATTTTTTATCATATGTATTCCTTTCATTTTTTGTTTACATATATAAGACACTTTGCCCGGTCAAAAAGTTGGAGGATGTAAGAAATAAATATAAAATCAGTTTATTTACGAGTTTTGCACTTCCTGATATTCTATAGTATAGGACAATAATATAGAACGGAGCTAACGTAAAGAGGATCATGAAGTTTAACAGTACACAGACGGGCCGCAGGCCACAGTATACAGGGTACTACAGCTCTCCTTTGGGAGAGATACTGCTTTCCGCAGATGAGCTTGGGCTTACGGGCCTTTGGTTTGAAGGCCAGAAATATTATGCCCGAGGGCTTGATGAGTCTGCGACAGAAATGGAAACAGACATTTTAAAGCAGGCAAGAAAATGGCTCGACATATATTTTTCAGGCAGAGAGCCGGATCTTTCAGTACCGCTGCATCCTGCGGGCACAAAATATCAGCAGGAGGTATGGGCGCTTTTGCTGGACATCCCCTATGGCCATACTGTTACCTATGGGGAGCTGGCTGGACTTCTGAATGAAAAAGGAAAAGATCACCATACCTCGGCTCGGGCTGTAGGAGGGGCAGTTGGACATAATCCCATATCCATCATGATACCCTGTCACAGAGTCCTGGGCTCCGGAGGCAGTCTGACAGGCTATGCAGGAGGTGTTGAGAAAAAGCTTCAGCTCCTCAGGCTGGAGAAGCCTGGGAGCTGATCGTCTTATCCTTCATACCACCAGTCAGGGATAAGCTCCTTTAACTGAACGGAGCGTTTATTGTCATAATCGCAGAGAACTTCTATGTTTTCTGCGTCTTCACCAAGCTGTAGCATGAATTCACGGCAGGCACCGCAGGGCATGATGATCCTCCCCCTGGGCCTGAGTGCCAGTATCTTTACCACTTTGCTTTCTCCGTTTGTAAACATGGTGCCCATGGCATTCCTTTCGGCACACATGCCCAGGGAGCAGCCCATATCTATGTTTACACCTACATATATATTGTCCTTGTCCGTAAGGAGGGCTGCAGCAACGGGGCCCACAAGTATCAGCTCGGATACGTTTTTCCTGTATTGTACCTTTCTGGCAGCAATGTACAGCCTGTCCCAGGTATCGTCATAGCAGGCAAGGGCCTTCTTTTCCAGGGCCCTGACAAAGCTGTCCTTTCCCTTGCAGTATCCGTCTATATCCTCAGGGTAACGCTGCGCAAGCTCCTTTTTCAGACGGTCGTATTCCTCCCTTTCCTTTTCATGGCTGCGAAGATAGTCCCTGAAGGCAAGGTGCCTTATGATGTCCTCCCAGGAGTCCTCCTGAAAGATATGGAGCTGGTGAGTGCGTTCATCACCACCCTTTCTAAGATACCGTCTGCCGGGTATACCGTACTCCCCCAGGGCTTCATAGCCTGCCTCTGAAAATTCTGCTGTCTTTTCATCTACCTTATCAAGGCTTCTGACCACAGCCATAATATCTATGATGGGCTTTGCAGCGAGTCCTGGCACGGCCGTGCTCCCAATATGATAAATAGCAAGCCAATTTCCATCCAGTATGCCCTCAAGCCTTTCCTTTTCCTCCTCAAAGGCCTGGGCCCAATCAGCTTTATACTCTATAACTCTTATATGCTGGGACATGGTAAAACCTCCGTATTGTAAAAATGTATGAGTATAAGTTGCACTTTATACAAAAATTAGTTTTTCTGCGTTTTTTTGCCACTTATTTTCCAACCAACAAGACCCAGCAGGAGCACGGCCAGCACTCCGGCGGCAAAAAGCCCTGCTATCCTGAGGGCAGTGTCATAGAAAAAGCCTTCAGGCACGATGTTTATCAGCATGTCCACCTTTGGATCCAGTATCCACAGGTCATTGTCAAAGAATATATGATGAAAGGTCACAAAGGTGTTTGAAAAATCATTGATCAGCAGGAAGCCAAGGCCGCAGAGCAGAAGAAGCAGCAGAGCCGTTCCCAAAAGCGCCCCTGCGGAAAGACTGCGGATGAAACCTGTTATTCCCTGGCCCTTTTGTAAAATGAGGATAAGCAGGAGACAAAGCACACAGAGAGCTGCTCCATAGATCCTTAGCTTCTGTGCTCCCACGAAAAGCTCTCTGACGTCCTCCATATGGGCTATCTCCCTGTCGGAGAAGAAGCCGCGGCGTTCGCCTCCCATGCTGACTTCTATCTGAAGCTCGTCATAGCCCTCATCTCCACGCAGATAACGCATCATATGATCCGTCACGGCCATGAGTCCGTCATCTCCCTCGAGCTCCATTTCCGGCAGCTGAGACAGAACGTCATATTTTTGATATTCAGCTTCAAAATAGCCCGGGGTCCAGTAGCATACGGCTTCAACAGAGGTTATGAGCAGTATGAACAGGAGGCTCAGGGTAAAGATCATTCCAAGTAAAACAGAGATAAACCTTTTCATGATAGCTTCCTTCCGAGAGGTTATGCAGGCCTTTTCATAGAGGTTATACAGGCCTTCTCATATCAAGGGTACCAAGCAGCCATATCCTGGCCTTCAGCCTGCGCCCGCAGAGAGGCTCTCCGGTAAGGTCCTCCTTCCTCATGCACAGCCTGAAGGAGACCTCATTGCACAGCAGTGAAAGGAGCCAAAGCTCTTCGCCGGTGATACTGTTTTTTGTTTCTTCAACATCAGTGATCTCGCCTATGACAGAATACTGATCACATTCGATGCCGCTGGGCATCAGGCTCTGCTCTACCACGCTGTAAAGATCCTCAGTCTGTATGCGGTGTGCCGCTTCATTGTACAGGCTTATATCCGAAGCAGTCAGGGTCTCTATGGCATCCTGATCACCCTGCATGGCAGCCTCAAGGAGCCGCTCCTCCTCGTTTTTCCTGACTGCAAAGGCCTCTTCAGATTCCCCGGTCTTTGTAACGGGCAGAAGTACGACCCCTTCGTTTGCAAAGGCCGTCAGGGCTGTCCCTTTGAAATCCGCAGGAGGGTTGAGCCTCAGGTACTTTTTATATAAAAGGGAAAACTGAATATAGAATATCAATGAGATCCCAAGCTTGTATTCATCTATAAGCCCTGCAAAGGTCTCTGTATTGGTATGTCTCTCAAGGGCGCAGTTTTCCTCGGAGCAGAACTCCCTTGAGCAGAAAAAGGGATAGTAGTACTCTATCTCCTCGCCGCCGTCAGGAAAACTGATGGCAGTACAGGCTATGCCAAGATTTTCTGCTGCATGCAGTATGTATTCCGTTTCGGTGCTCCCGTCAGAATTTTCCAGTATAGTATAAATGTTTTCAGCCTTTATGACCTCACGTTTCAGGAACTCATGGACATCCATCTCCGTAAGGAGCCTTCCAAAGCCCGCCGCTTTAAGAAATTTATGCATAAAGCCTTCCTTTTCTATTTAAAAAGCTGCCCGGATGTGAGTGATCATCCGCAGGCAGCCTTTACCTGTGTATATGTCAGCCGACTACCCTCAGCTTGAAGCGAGCAGCCTCCTGCTCGGAATCCACAAGCTTTATCAGTCCTCCAAGGGCAGTTATCTTTTCATCAAAGATCTCGTAGCCTCGCTGTATGTATCCGACTTCTTCTATGGTGCTGTAGCCGTCAGCAGCCAGGGCAGCTATACAGAGAGCAGCTCCTGCTCTGAGGTCGGGAGATGTCACTGTGGCTCCGGAAAAGCCATCGATACCGTCTATGACAGCCACATTGCCCTCTACCTTTATATTTCCTCCCATGCGGGCCAGCTCATCCACATATTTAAATCTGTTTTCAAATATGCTTTCAGTGACCATGCTGGTGCCCTCTGCAAGGGACAGGGCCACAGATATCTGGGGCTGCATGTCTGTGGGGAAGCCAGGATAGGGAAGGGTCTTGATATCAGTATGTCTCTGGGTCTCGGCTCCTATGACCCGAACTGCCTCGTCGTATTCCTCGACCTCATTTCCCATCTCAATAAGCTTTGCAGTGATCGCTTCCAGATGCTTGGGGATGACATTCTTTATCAGTATGTCTCCTCTTGTGGCAGCTGCCATGCACATAAAGGTGCCGGCCTCTATCTGATCCGGGATGATCGCATATTCGGTTCCATGAAGCTTTTGTACGCCCTTTATCCTGATGGTATCGGTACCGGCGCCCCGGATGTTTGCGCCCATGCTGTTCAGGAAGTTGGCCACATCAACTATATGGGGCTCCTTTGCAGCATTTTCTATTATGGTCTGGCCTTCGGCCATGACTGATGCCAGCATGACATTTATGGTGGCCCCGACGGATACGACATCAAAATAGATATGTGCCGAATGAAGCCGGTCTGCCTTGGCTATGACTGAGCCAGCCTCTATGCGTACCTCTGCGCCCAGGGCCTTGAAGCCCTTTATATGCTGGTCAATAGGTCTGGAACCTATATTACAGCCTCCGGGAAGGGGAACACTGGCGTGTCTGTACTTTCCAAGCAGGGCTCCTATGAAGTAGTAAGAGGCCCTTATGCGCCTTATGTATTCGTCATCCACGGCCACATCGCTGATGGTGCTGCCGTTGATCCTGACGGTATGCCTGTCCATACGGTCGACCTTAGCGCTGATCTCAGTTATGGCCTCCAGCATGACATTTATATCCCTTACATCGGGAAGGTTCTCGATGATAACATCCTCATCGGTCATTACCGCAGCAGCCAGTATGCCAAGTGCAGCGTTTTTGGCTCCGCTGATGGTGACCTCGCCTTTGAGCGGCCTTCCTCCCCTGATTATGTATTGCTCCATATCAGACCTCTGATTCAAAGTTTCTCGGTTAAAAAAGAGCATCCTGTCTCCATGTGATGCCCTTTTTCTAACGATGGTTATATCATATTTTATACGCTTTGTAAAGAAATCAATATTCTACGGCACATATGCTGTTATAGTTTAGGCCTCTGAGCCATTCCTCAGCCTCCGCCCGCTGCAGGCTCAGCTCCCTCTGAGCTTCGGATTCAGCTGCCGGATGATATATGTTTATCCTGTCGTTATTGTAGCCATAGATCAGACAATAATCGCTGTCTGAAAGCCAGACTGCGGCAGGCACTCCCTTATATACATAGTAAAGGAGCTGGTTCAGAGACAGTCCGTAGGTGTCCATTATCATGTACTCGTGATCCTCGGTCACATGGCTGCCGGTAAAATCCTCAAGAGCAACTATCAGCTCATAGGCTGCCTGCATGGGATTTTGGATGTTTACGGTCTCGGAGCGGTCCGTGCGGTTAAATACCAGTACCCGATTTTGGTCGGTGACATAGCCCATATCCTCATAGCCTGTTTCTATGGCACTGGAAAGCACAGGAGTCCTGAGTATCAGCTCACCGCCGGCATAGGCATAGAATATCGTTGTATCATTGTCCAGGCCGCTTCCGGAAAGCTCTATGTTGCCTGAATTTTCATAGGAGATCTGCTCCGGGGCCCTGACCTCCAGTGTCCTGGTGGTCCTGATCTCTATATCAAGGGAAACATAATATATCCGTTTCTTTACGGGATCCTCAGAGCTCAGGATCAGGGATGGCTCCGTTTCCGGATCCTCCGTGGATACGATGGTATCCTCTCCGTAATATTCATAGCCGCTGCCGTCATCGCTTTTGCGGTACAGCTTCAGCTTTATGCGGCTTCCGTCAAGCTCTATGTTATCCACATATATGCTTTCACGGCTGTATTCCTTTGCTACATTGAGCTGGGTATCATATATCTCGATCTGATACATGGGCTGGCCCTTCAGCCTTCCGTTCAGGCTGAATGCATCATTCCTTCCTGAGTGACCGATGATGACGTCATCATTGCTGAAGCCTATGACCCTCAGATAGTCGTTGCCGGAGGATCTGATGGTCTCAGTTACGCCACTGGCTATGTCCAGGATCCGGACCCTTTCCGTCTGGTAGTCGGATCCATCCTGCCAGGCAAATCTTGTCTGGAGGCTGTTTACCGCATAGGTACCCGGCAGGAGCTGATCAGCGATCTCCACCATCTCGAGGGAATTGAGATCTATTGCTATGACGCTGTCACGCTGTTTCAGGTACAGCATGTCATTTCCGCCCTTTTTGCAGAGCTCGGAAAGCTCAAGGCTGATCCTTTCAAAGGTATAGCCAAGAGGCATGAAGAACAGCTCTCTCATGGCGTCGGTGCTCATATCGTATCTATAATAAGCGATGCCGTTATAGCCCTCGTGGACGCCCCTGTTCATATAGCCATATACCACGAAATCCGTCAGACCCTCATTACTTATGGACAGTATCTTGATATCGTGCTTGTCATAATCGGCCCTGACGCCGTCATCTGTTCCGCTCCTGAAGGAGAATACACTGACAGCTATATGCTCCTCCTGGTCGTAGCACCAGAGCTCCCGGTTGGATTTAAAGGCTATGTAGCGTCCGTTTTCTGAGCTCATATCCTGGAGGCGTCCATCAGAGTTTATGCCTAGATTGATCCTTTTTCCGCCAAACAGATATTTGCTGCCGTCAAAGATCTGGTCAGCAGTCCGCTGATAGTCCATCATATATATGCGCTGAGAGCCCTGTCGGAGCACAAACTCATCCTTGACCATATATCGTTCGGTCTCCTGGGAATCCGTCTCCCGCGCTGCCATATAGCTCACCTCTATGGCAGACATGATGCCGTCATATTCCTTTATGGTGAGCTCGGGTTCTGAGGCAAGCCGCATGTCAGTGGAGCCCCAGGTAAGCTGTGAAAAGCTGGAATGTATGTCCACTTCTCCAAGGTTTGAGTTGTCTGCCGTATCACTAGTCTCGATATAGGTGGTCAGCTCTCTGGCGGCATCATAGTCAAAGGTCCTTGTAGTAAAGTTCCTGGCAAAGTCAAGCATGCCGGATATGTATTCATTATCGGTCCATATGAGCTTTGTGTAGTAATTGATGGTATTTTCACCGGTATCCACCTGAAGACGGAGAAGATACTGAGTGTCCTTGGCTATCAGATTCTGTATGGGAAGGCTGACATAGGAGGAGCTGCCATCGCTTTCTATGTCGGAGATCTCTGTCCTTTCCACGAAGTGGCTGAGATCCAGGCTGCGGATCTCATAGACTATTTTTGTGATCGTGTTGCCATATTCGGCTATCCGTATGTCCAGACTTCGATCCGGAGGCAGCACGATCACGCTGTCCGATGCCGCATTCTGCCCCATATCCTGCATATAGCCATGCATGGGGTTTATATCTCCTGATGCCGTATGTACATAGATCACGGGCAGACTGGGCTCCTCCATGGAGGTGTACACCGTCAGTTCCGCCTCGGTGTTCTGAAATGAGACCACAAAATAGGCCGCCAGGGCGACCAGAAAAATAATGAACAGTATGAGGATCTTCAGAAGCTGCCTTTTTACATTTCTGGATAATTTTGTCAATTTCAGTCCCTTGCAGGATATTTAATCCTTTATGTAGCCAAGAGCTCTTTCCAGAGCCTCCTTTTCCTCAGCGCCAAGGGGAGTATAGGTGCTGCCGGCATCCACGGTCTTTACGTATATGAAGCAGCCCTCCCGGGAATGCATGCAGTTGATTATCATGCCTGAATTTGTATAGTCCAAAAGAGCCAGGGCAAAGGACATCTTTCCACCCATACCCTCAAAGGCATCATAATGCACGACGCCGAATTTCTGGATGGAGGAGCGGATGTTGCGGTTCATGGTCCTCATGGCTTCCCTGTCCTCTAATTTGGCAGCCTTCAGCTCCTCGATATCATCCTGCTGTTTAAGTATGAATTCTTCCATGCTTTCGGCATCTCTGCCTCTCATGAACAGATCATACTTTCTGTACAGATCCCTGTATCTGCCTATGGCTATGATGGCAATGACCAGACTGGCCACGCACAGCACACCTATGGCTGTCAGAATTAAGATCATTATCTCCTGTTGTGTCATATCTTTTTTGCGGCATACGGAGGGGATGTCCTCTTTATGCCCATCCTCCCTTTTTAAAGCATTACTGTTGATCTTTCAGATCTACCTGAGCAGATCGGATATACGGTTAAGCTCATCCACGGAGTAATATTCGATCTCTATCCTTCCCTTTTGTGAGCTTGAGGCTCTGATATGCACCCGGGTATTAAGGCCTTCACAGAGCTGCTTTTCAAGATCCCTAAGGAGAAGCTCCTCCTTGTCGGAAAGCTTTTTTCCGGTCTCCTTTTTATCATCCTCAGTCTGTTTTTTGTATGCTGCTGCTCTTTTTTCAGTCTCGCGCACACTGAGGCCCTTCTGAGCAATCTCCTTTGCCAGCAAAAGCTGGGCTTTGGTATCGGGTATGGTTATGAGGCAGCGGGCATGTCCTGCGCTGAGGGACCCATTGGACAAAAGCTCCAGCACCTCAGCAGGAAGCTGAAGGAGCCTGAGGCTGTTTGCTACCGCAGCCCTGCTCTTTGAGACCTTTTCAGCCACCTCCTCCTGGGTCAGTCCATAGGCCTCCACCAGCTCCTTATAAGCCATGGCCTCCTCAAGGGGACCCAGATCCTCTCTCTGTATATTTTCTATCAGAGCGATCTCTGCTGCATCCTCTTTTTTAAGATCACGGATTATGGCAGGCACCTCTTTGAGGCCGGCAAGCCTGGCAGCCCGCCATCTGCGCTCTCCGGCGATGATCCTGTAGCCGCGTCCCTGCTTTTGCAGTATGAGAGGCTGTATGATACCGAACCTCTTTATGGAAGCTGCAAGCTCCGAAAGGGATTCCTGGTCAAAGCTTTTTCTGGGCTGTCCTTTGTTGGGCTCCACGGCGGATATGCGGATCATCTGTATCTCGCCCTGGGGACCCTCGGCCTTGCCCTCTGTCTGCTGCATGCTCTTTTTCCTGAGCTCCGGATCCTCATTGAAGATAGATGACAGGCCACGTCCAAGCACCTTTTTTGCCATCAGTCATCCCTCCCTTCATTTTCCATCAGCTCCGCAGCCAGCAGCCTGTAGCTTTCGGCTCCTCTGGATGCAGAATCATATATATTTATTGGCTCCCCAAAGGAGGGTGCCTCTGCAAGTCTCACATTCCTCGGTATGACCGTATCAAAGATTCTTTCTTTCAGGCTGTCACGTACGGATTCCACCACCTGCTCACTGAGCCTTGTGCGCTGATCATACATGGTAAAAAGCACTCCCTCTACTTTGAGATCGGGATTTGTGCCTCTTTTGACCATTTCTACCAGACGCAGGAGCTGAGACAGTCCCTCCAGAGCATAGTATTCACATTGTATCGGGATTATCACGCTGTCAGCAGCAGTAAGTGCATTGACAGTCAGAACGCTGATGGAGGGAGGGCAGTCTATAAAAATATAGTCATAATCTTTGCTGAGGCTTTCCGTTACATCCCTGAGCCGGGAATCCATATCCGGAAGCTCCTGGAATTCAGCCTCTACTCCCGACAGATCCATATCCGCGGCTATCAGGTCCATACCTGAAAGCACGTCATGATGGAGGCAGGCCTCCATATCCATGTTTTTGCAGAGCAGATTATATATGGTGCCTTTTTTTTCATCCTTTATATAGGCAGATATTCCGCTGGTGGAATTTGCCTGAGGATCAAAATCTATGAGCAATACCCTCTGTCCGGCCTCGGCAAGGCTTGCAGACAGGTTTATGGCTGTGGTGGTTTTTCCCACGCCGCCTTTTTGATTGGTGATGGCGATTACCCTTCCCATTTTATTACTTCCTTCATAAGATAAAGCAATGTTTCTTAGTGAAACATTGCTCTGTTTACGTATATACTAACATATCCGAGGCCGAAAGTACAATAAAAATAAGACTGTATGGCGAACTTGCCTTTAATATCCGCCATACAGTCAAACTGTTTTTAAAGGTACTAAGCACTATTTTTCGCTGCCAAGCTCGTTCCATATCGTAAAGCCAAGTATCAGGGCTCCGCCTATGATCTGAAGGGGCAGCATCTGCTCCCTGAGGAAGAGAGCTGATACCAGCACTGCCACCAAAGGGTCTATATAGCTGAGGATGGCCGCTTCCTGCCCCCGCAGGTCCTTGAGGGAGGAAAAATACATGCAGTAGGTCACTCCCGTATGAACAAGTCCCACCGTCAGTATACAGGCCCATCCAAGGCCATCCAGCACCGAGAGCCTGAGTCCTCCGGTGGCTGCCACATAGGGTATCAGCACGAACAGGGAGGCTATGAACTGAAGGAAGGTCCTGGGGATGCCATCTACATCCTTTATGAACTTATTCAGCAGCATGACCGTGGCATAAAAAACTGCCGCAGCAAGTCCAAAGGCAATGCCCTTTATATTGCTGCTTCCTCCGGAGAGGCCATCCGCTCCTATGATCATGGCCAGGCCAAGGGTGGACATGAGAAAGCAGACCGCCTGTCTGCTGGTCATTTTTTCTCTGAAAAGAAGGGGACTAAGCACAGTGACTATCACAGGGGCAAAATAGTAGCTGAGAGTGGCCACGGAGATGCTTGTATAGCGGTAGGCCTCAAATAGCAGGACCCAGTTGATCCCCATGGCCATGCCGGATATCAGAAGCAGCAGAAGCTCCTTTTTTATCCTGAAGAAGTCTATACGCTGTCCTGAAATAAGCAGATATATGCCTATGAGGGCTGCGGCCAGCACTGCCCTGCAGAGGGCCAGCTCTCCGGAGCTTACGGCTATGTTTCTGGTAAAAAGCCCCAGGGTGCCGAATACGGCCATGGAGGCTGCAAACATCAATTTTTTACTGAGGGAGTTTTTCATAAAAGATAATATATCCCCCATCAGATCAAATTGCAAGAGGACATTCTACAGTGACCGTACAACATTATTGTAAGCACCCATCTGTGCTCCGCAAGGCGGAAAAATCATGCCTAAGGAGCTTTTATACCATTTCTTCTGGCCTGAAGGCCTGGTCAAACTCCTCTGCGCTCATGAGGCCGAGACCGAGGCAGGCATCTCTGAGACTGACTCCCTCGGCATAGGCCTTTTTCGCTACCTTTGCAGCGTTTTCATAGCCGATATAAGGGTTCAGACAGGTGACCAGCATCAACGAATTATGCAGATTTGCCTTCATCTTGTCCCTGTCGGCCTTGATGCCGCTTACACAGTTCTTATTGAAGGATCTTATACAGTCCGAAAGCAGCCTTACAGACTGCAGATAGTCATATATTATAACCGGCATGAACACATTCAGCTCAAAGTTGCCCTGGGATGCTGCAAAGCCTATGGAGGCGTCGTTGCCCATGACCTGAACGGCCACCATGGTTACAGCCTCGCACTGGGTGGGATTGACCTTTCCCGGCATGATGGAGGAGCCGGGCTCATTTGCAGGGATGCTGATCTCTGAAAGGCCAAGCCTTGGACCGCTGGCCAGCCATCTGACGTCATTGGCTATCTTCATCAGGTTTGCTGCCAGGGCCTTCAGGGCGCCATGGGAAAAGCAGAGAGCGTCCTTTGAGGTAAGGGCGTGAAATTTGTTTTCATCACTTACAAAACCATGCCCAGTGAGCTCGGATATCCGTTCTGCAACACCCTCGGCAAAGCCGGGAGGACAGTTGAGCCCTGTACCCACGGCCGTGCCTCCAAGGGCCAGCTTTGAAAGGGATCCAAGGGACAGCTCTATCTGCTCCATATTGTTTATCAGCATGTATCTCCAGCCGCTTATCTCCTGGGAAAATGCTATAGGCGTGGCGTCCTGAAGATGAGTACGGCCGCATTTGATGACGCCCTGGTTTTCCTCCTCGAGCCTTTCCAAAGTGGCTGCAAGCTCTTTGATCGCAGGCAGCAGCCTTTCCCTGAGCTCTGTTACTGCAGCTATGTGCATGGCAGTGGGAAAGGTGTCATTTGATGACTGGGACATGTTCACATCGTCATTTGGGTGGAGCAGCTTTTCACCTGCAAGCTCATTTCCACGGTTTGCTATGACCTCATTTACATTCATGTTGGACTG
Source organism: uncultured Lachnospiraceae bacterium (assembly GCA_944377385.1). Lineage (GTDB taxonomy): Bacteria > Bacillota > Clostridia > Lachnospirales > Lachnospiraceae > Avilachnospira. The sequence continues at coordinate 16,390 of CALWET010000049.1, forward strand.
AGTGCCTGAGCCGGTCTGCCATACCACCAGGGGAAAGTGTTCCTGGAGCTTGCCTTCATAGATCTCATCGCATACTTTGGAGATGAGCTCGCACTTTTTGTCGGAGAGCCTGCCAAGGCTGTGGTTGGTCAAGGCAGCGGCCTTTTTTAGTATGGAAAAGGCTCGGATCACCTCCTCCGGCATTTTTTCCGTGCCTATGATGAAATTTTCATGGGAGCGCTCGGTCTGAGCTCCCCAGTATGCATCCAGGGGCACCTTCATCTCGCCCATGGAATCATGCTCTGTCCTGTATTCCATAATATCCTCCCTATCAGAGGGCCTTGCAGATGCCCTGCTCCTTAGCTACTCTGACGACATTTTCCGCTACGGCTTTTGAGACTCTTTCATCGAAGGCATCAGGTATGATGAAGTCAGGGCTGAGCTCCTTTTCATCCACCAGCTCTGCTATGGCCTTTGCCGCTGCCATCTTCATCTCCTCTGTGATCATGGAGGCATGGGCATCCAGAGCTCCTCTGAATATGCCCGGAAATACCAGCACATTGTTTATCTGGTTGGGGAAATCGCTCCGGCCGGTGGCTATGATCCTGGCTCCGCCTGCCTTTGCCTCCTCCGGCATGATCTCCGGTATGGGATTTGCCATGGCAAAGATGATGGGGTCAGGAGCCATGGAGCTTACCATTTCTGCAGTGACTGTTCCGGGAGCTGAAACTCCGAGGAAGATATCCTTGCCTTTAAGCACATCACGAAGGCTGCCGCTCTCATGGAATTTGTTTGTGAGCTCAGCGATCTCAGCCTTTGCGCTGTTCATACCCTCTCTGCCCTTTACCAGGGCTCCTTTTCTGTCACAGAGGATCACGTTGCCTATGCCGTAATTGAGCAGCAACTTGCATATGGCAACTCCTGCTGCTCCGGCACCATTTATGACTACCTGCACGTCTTCGGCCTTTTTGCCCGTCAGCTTCAGTGCGTTTATGATGCCTGCAAGGCATACTATGGCCGTACCGTGCTGATCATCGTGAAATACGGGTATGGAAAGCTCCTTTTTAAGCCTTTCCTCGATCTCAAAGCATCTTGGCGCAGATATGTCTTCAAGATTTATGCCTCCAAAGGTAGGGGCTATCCTTTTTACTGTTTCAACTATCTCGTCAGTATCCTTTGTATCAAGACATATGGGAAAGGCATCCACTCCGCCGAACTGCTTGAAGAGTACGGCCTTGCCTTCCATTACAGGCATGGCAGCCTCGGGCCCGATGTCGCCAAGTCCCAGCACTGCCGTTCCATCAGTGACCACTGCCACCAGGTTTGCTTTGGAGGTATATCTGTAGGCGTCATTTATATTTTCATGTATCCGTCTGCAGGGCTCGGCTACTCCGGGTGTGTAGGCCGTGCTCAGATCATCCTTTGTTTTCAGCGGTACCTTTGAGCTGATCGCTATCTTTCCATGGTGCTCTTCATGCATGCGAAGGCTTTCTTTGTTATAGTCCATGATATTGATCTCCTTTATATATAGAATTATTTTGCCATCTTATTTTAAATCATACAATAGGCAGAAACAGATTTCCAACCTTGCCTAAGTCATAATTTCAAATTCTTTCCACCATCATTTTATTGTAAGTTTGGATATTCGGCAGTAAAATTTAGATAAATTCATATAAATAACGGAGGTCATCATGAAAGCGACTGTACTTTATTATTCAAGAACAGGGCATACCAAGGCCATGGCAGAGACCATAGCAAGAGGAATGGAGCTTGAGGAGGGCATGGAGGCCAGAGCCTTTTCCATAAGTGAAATAGACGAAGGATGGCTGAAGGACAGCAGCTGTGTGATCCTTGGCTGTCCCATATATATGGCCAGTGTCCCTACAGAGATCAAGGACTGGCTGGATCACAGTCCATATAAAAAGGAGCTGACGGGAAAGCTTGGCGGAGCCTTTGCTACAGCCGATTATATCCACGGAGGAGGGGAGCTTGGCATACAGATCATACTTGATCATATGCTGGTCATGGGTATGGCAGTATATTCAGGAGGCGGAGCCTTTGGAAAGCCAGTCATCCACCTTGGCCCTGTGAGCGTAAACGGAATCACAGAGGACCAGAGCGAGACCTTTGTAACATACGGAAGGCGCATGGCCATAAAGACAAAGGAGCTGTTTGGCTGAGTTTGGGCATCTTAGTAAAACTTATATGGATTTTATAATGAAAAAATGCAGGCCCTTTGACCTGCATTTTTATGTCCCGGATCGAATCTCTGAACTTTCGCTTAGGAGCTTGGTGATCATTCATGAGAACTAAGATCAGAAATTATTTTCCAAATAAATCACTGTGACTGCCAGTCCTTGCCAAGGTCAGAACCAATACTTCATCTTCAATGCGGTAAATCAGCAGCCAATCCGGGAGGATATGACATTCCCGATGTCCTACCCAGTTTCCGGTCAGCGCATGATCCTTGTTTTTTTCAGGAAGTTTCTCTCCCACAGCCAGAGCAGCAATGATATCCTTTAGCAAATCTATTTTCAGCCCTCGTTTGACTGCCAGTTTGTAGTCCTTTTTGAACTGCGTAGTGGGCTTGACGATATATTTCGTTTCTGTCATTTTTCAAGGTCAGCAAACAGCTCATCCAGATTGGTATAGCCTTTCACGGACGGGTCTTTTGCAATCCTTTCTGCTTCCAACATAGCGGCAATCGTTTCCTTGTTGGGCTGATTCAGAGAAATGTCAAAGGGTATCCTGCCCTCCCTAAGCGACTGACGGACAAAGATATTGAACGCAGTAGAGATATTCATACCCAGTTCGTTAAACAGCGCATCGGCCTGTGCTTTAAGGTCAGAGTCCATACGGATACTGATATTCGTAGTAGAGCCAGCC
>CALWET010000050.1 GCA_944377385.1 uncultured Lachnospiraceae bacterium
TCGCCGTTATGAGACAGATGCCCGCCATGGCTGTGATAGGCCTGCTGGTGGTTGTGATAGGCCCGCTGGTGCCTGTGATCGGCATGTTCATGGCTGTGCTCCTCACAGTGAAGGTGATGGCTGTCATGCTCAAATTCTTCGTCGCAGTCTGCGCAGGTGATAAAATCATGAGTATGTCCGGAATGTCTGTCTATGGCATAGTCAAGCAGTGAGACCAGAGCGGCTCCAAGCAATGCTCCGATGGCAGCGAGCCTGGTCCCGGCACTGCCCGCCATGGCCTCGTGCAGGAGCTCAAAGCATATCAGGGCTATCATGGTACCAGCCGAAAAAGAAAGCATCACGGCATTGAGCCTTTTTGATATGCTGCCTGCCAGTACGCCGATCAAGCCTCCCAGTCCGAGGCCAAGTATACCTATTAAAAATGCCGAAAATAAAAGTTCTGTCATATCTTATCCCCAAAATCCTGTCATTTCCTAAAGTTCAGCAGGAACAGTATAGTATGCCAAAGGAAGTTTAGCAAGCATATGCAGATCTGTGTTTGGCAAGCGTATGCAGATTGCCTATTGACAAAAAACAAAATACTAATATAATGGCTTTGATTGTCAAATAGTTTGAGTATAAAAATATTTGGCAATAAAAACATTGTTAGTTGTGACTAAGTCATAAATGGGTTCACAGCTCAGGAAGGCAGCAGGATATAAGGAATGTTTACAAAGATCATAGCCACAGGCTCATATGTACCGGAGCGTCTGGTCACAAATGACGAGCTGGCCGGGATGATGGAAACCAGTGACGAGTGGATCAGGACCAGGACAGGCATCAGGGAGCGGCATCTGTTTGAGGATCCTTCGGCAGCAGTCGGAGCAGAGGCTGAGGGCACGACTGTAAGCTCAGCCTGCATTGCCGGGGAAAGGGCCATACATATGGCTGAAGAAAAGGGACTCCAAAGGTCTGAGATAGGGCTTTGCATAGTTGCTACCTGCACTCCGGATGCGGTCTTTCCGGCTACGGCCTGCGCAGTGGCTGACAGGCTCGGGCTTTCTGCCCCGGCGGCCTTTGATCTGAGCCTGGCCTGCACCGGATTTCTGGCAGCCTTCAATACTGCGGCAATATATCTTTCCTCAGGCATGTATAAAAATGCCCTGATCATAGGGGTAGACGTGATGTCTAAGCTTCTTGACATGAGCGATCGCAGTACCTCCATACTTTTTGGCGATGGAGCAGGAGCCCTGGTGCTGACATCAGACACCAGGTTCAGGGAAGGCTCAGACAGCGGGGTGCTGAAGGCTCTGCTGCGTACTGACGGAAGCAGGGGAGGAGTGCTGAGCTGCCGCTCTGCATATCTGAACGGGCCGGAGGCCTCGGCCATGCATATGGATGGAAGGGCAGTATTTGAATTTGCCGTGCGAGAAGTACCAAGGCTCATCACTGAGCTTTTGGACGGACAGCCTGAGCCGGAGCTTTACATACTTCATCAGGCAAATTACAGGATACTTGAGGCTGTGGCAAAAAGGCTCAGACAGCCCATGGACAGGTTCCCTCATAACATAGAAAGATACGCAAATACCACGGCTGCGACCATACCTCTGCTCCTTGATGAGCTCATGAGAGAGGGCAGGCTGCATGATGGGGACACGACAGTGATGGCAGGCTTTGGAGCGGGCCTGAGCCTTGGCGGAGTATTGCTCAGACTGTAGGCACATTTTGCAGGATACGGCCTCCGACAAAGAGACCGATCAAATAAAACATCAATATCATCTAAAAAAGACACAGGAGAAAAAACATGGAAGAAAAGATCATTTCAATCATCGCAGAGCAGCTTTCGGCAAATGCTGACGAGATCAGCAGGGAGACCTCATTCTCCGAGGATCTGGGTGCAGATTCTCTGGACCTTTTTGAGCTTGTCTCAGCTCTTGAGGAGGAGTATGAGATAGAGATCCCTTCTGAGGAGCTTGAGGAGATGAAGACCGTGGGTGATGTAATGGATTATCTCAGGTCAAAGGGCATAGAGGACTGACAAGTCCTCCCCTTTTATGTAAAACAGAAAAAGGCAGATAGGGTAAAGCATATTATGAAAACAAGGATCACAGAGCTGTTAGGCATAGAGTATCCCATCATACAGGGAGGCATGGCCTGGGTGGCCGAGGCTCATCTGGCGGCAGCCGTTTCAAATGCAGGAGGCCTTGGACTTCTGGGTGGAGCCAGTGCTCCGGCAGAGGTCGTAAGGGACATGATCAGGCAGTGCAGGGAGCTGACGGACAAGCCCTTTGGAGTAAATGTCATGCTCATGAGCCCCTATGCAAAGGATGTGGCTCAGGTAGTCGTGGAGGAAAAGGTCGGTGTGGTCACCACCGGAGCCGGCAATCCCGGGGCATACATGTCCATGTGGAAAGAGGCAGGCATAAAGGTCATCCCTGTAGTGGCTTCAGTTGCACATGCAAAGCTGATGGAGAGGGCCGGGGCCGATGCAGTGGTAGCAGAGGGCTGTGAATCAGGGGGACATATAGGCGAGGCCACGACCATGACCCTTGTCCCTGCTGTGGCGGATGCAGTAGGCATACCCGTTATAGCAGCCGGAGGCATAGCCGATGGCAGGGGAATGGCGGCAGCCTTTATGCTGGGGGCCGAAGCAGTTCAGGTGGGCACCCGTTTCGTGGCCAGCAGTGAGGCTGTGGTCCATGAGGCATATAAGGACAGGATAGTAAAGGCAAAGGATATAGATTCTGCGGTGACCGGGCGTTCCCACGGGCATCCGGTGCGCTGCCTCAGAAATCAGATGACCAGGGAATATATCCGTCTTGAAGCAGAGGGCAAGGGCTTTGAAGAGCTTGAATACCTGACCCTTGGATCCCTCAGGAAGGCAGTACAGGAGGGAGATGTCACAAATGGTACTGTCATGGCAGGCCAGATCGCTTCCATCATCCATGAGGTAAAGAGCTGCAGGGAGATAGTGGAAGGCATGAGCGCTGACTGTGAAAGGATCATGAGGGACAGAGCGGAGAGATATACGAGATGAAGATAGCCTTTTTATATCCCGGACAGGGGGCCCAGCATGTTGGCATGTGCAAGGGCTTTTATGATGAATATGAGACCGTAAGGAAGCTTTTTCAGCTTGGATCTGAGGCTTCGGGCCTGGACCTTGAGGAGCTTTGCTTTACTGAAAATGATCGTCTGGATCTGACGGAGTATACACAGCCCGCTATGGTCTGTGCAGAGCTGGCTATAACAGAGGTCGTAAAGGAAGAGCTGTCCAGGCTGGGGGCAGCCCCTGCATATTCTGCAGGCCTGAGCCTTGGAGAGTATGCAGCGATTTCTGAAGCCGGAGCCCTCAGCTTTTCTGATGCTGTCAGGACAGTCAGGGAGAGAGGCAGGCTCATGACAGAGGCCGTTCCCAAGGGACAGGGAGCCATGGCCGCAGTCATAAATCCTGACATGGCTGTGCTTGAGGAAGTGCTTTCGGAGACTGAGGGGGCCTACATAGCCAATTACAACAGCCCTGCCCAGATCGTCATTACCGGATATAAAGAATCGGTGGAGCAGGCAGTATCAAGGCTTACCGACAGGGGGATAAAGCGCTGGGTCATGCTGAACGTTTCGGGACCCTTCGACTCACCGCTGCTTTGCGGGGCCGGAGAAAGGCTGGGGCAGGTGCTTGAAGGTGTGCAGCTTTCAGTTCTTGAGCATCCCTATTATTCAAATATAGACGGAGAAAAGACCGAGGATGAAGGCCTTATAAAGGACAAGCTCATACGTCAGGTCTCTGGCAGTGTGCGCTGGCAGCAGACGGTGGAGGCCATGATAGGAGAATCCGTGGACACCTGGATAGAGCTCGGCCCAGGCAGGACCCTTACTGGCTTTGTACAGAAGAT
>CALWET010000051.1 GCA_944377385.1 uncultured Lachnospiraceae bacterium
TCATGCATGTCCATCATCTTCATGGCATTGCGAATGGCAGGATGAGCTATGTCAGCATTATGCTGTACTCTCTCTATCTTTGAATAAATTATCTCATTGCGATAATCGAAAAACCTGGGCAGGTGCCTTACGCTTACATAGCAGTACTTATCAAAAGTCGTGCTCAGTACTGCTCCCCCGTGCTCACGGTAAAAATCCGGAAAATCTGTGCCCCCTCCAAAAAAGGACATACGGAAGGGAGTCTGTGTTATGACCATAAATTCTCCTGAAGAAATCCCTTGTTTTTTTGATATATCCTGCGCCTTTATATGCGAAGCAGGATAGGTGCTCCTTTATTGAGCCTCGGCTGCGACATCAGTCGCTTCCTCGGCACTGACATAGTCCACAGCTGCATTATCTGCTATAAGCTTTGCTGCAAGCCAGGCCCTGCATCTGATGGCTGATTCTTCTGCATCATAGGCGGCATTGACCATGTCAACAGTCACTCCATTTGCATCAGCCCAATTTTCAAGCTCCTGATCCGTAGCCTCAAGTCCCTCTGCCTCGCAGATGGCCTCTGTGACCAGATACTGCCTTACCTGCTCCTCGCACATGGCACTGATGGAGTCCCTGTAGTCATCCAGTGTAACTCCATATATTGAAAGGTAATCTGCAAGTCCGATACCATAGCTGCTCTGCATCATAAGGTCATCCGACACTATGGTCTCATCCATGCGCCACTGTATGGCCTCCTCGCTGGGCTCTACCGAAGCTGATCCATCTATGACTGCCTGAACTGCACTGTCATAGAGCATAAGCTCGCTGTTTAACTCCTCCTGCTTCTGAAGCTCATCCACAACAAAGGCTATATACTCATCTCTGGTGGAGCAATCAGGATTAAGCTCTGAGGCAAGCTGATCATCCAGCTCCCTCTGCTTCTGTACACTGTTCAGTTTTATGGTAAATACCGCAGGCTGGCCATTGAGCTCCTCATTGCCATAGTCCTCGGGGAAGGTCACATTGATATCCTTGGACTCTCCGGCCTTCATGCCGACTATGCCCTCTTCAAAACCGTCTATATATCTGCCCGAGCCAAGTATCACTGTTTGATTTTCGGCTGAGCCTCCTTCAAATTCCACTCCGTCTACAGTGCCGACAAAGTCGATATTTACGGTCATCCCATTTTCGGCAGGCTCTTCCGTATCCTCAAGATAATTGGGAAGGACATTCTGCTCTATAAATAAAAGAGCGTCATCCTCGGTCACGGCCACAGGTGCCTGGGCAGTAAAGCTAATACCTTTGTATTCTCCAAGCTCTATCGTTCCCAGTTCCTCAGGCTTTGCCGGTGAAACAGCCTCGATCTCTGCCTTGAGCTCCTCATAGGCATCGTCGGCATTTTCACCGTCTGACTGGGCAGCAGCCTCTGTTGTTTCTGCATCTGTCTCTCCTGCGGCCTCCGATCCGGACTTTCCGCAGGCGGATATTGAAAGAGTCAAAAGCATGAGCAGTGCAAGCATGCCTCTAAGTCTTATGTTCTTCATAGTATATCGCACCTTTTTCATTTTCCTCTCCTCTTTTATATGATCAGCCCTCTCACTGGCTGTATGTGCACTTTATTGATCCAGCCATTTGGGCGAAGGCCAGTATCTGAAATACACCTTTGCCACCAGCTTGTCATCAGATATATAGGGATCGTTCCAATAACGGGCATCCTGTGAATTGTTCCTGTTGTCACCAAGCATCAGGTAATGATCCTCGGGCACCTCAAAGGTCTGGTCGCCAGTATAAAGCATGGGCTCATTAAGGTAGGGCTCATCAAGCCTTTCACCGTTGACGTAAACTGCTGCAGTCACAAGCTCGGCCTCAGGGTCAACTCCTTCAAAGCTTCCGGCAGGAGCCTCCGTGATCTCGCTGACCTTTACTGTCACCGTCTCGCCGTCTATCTCATTTGCCCTGATCTCTACCTTGTCTCCGGGCATGCCTATGACACGCTTTACATAATAAAGTGTCTTTGCCCTGCCTATCTCATTTCCACAGAGAGGACATACCTCCGGAGCCTCTCCCTCTCCCATAGCCGCATAATCCGAAGGACAGTGGGGACAGATCCAGCCAAAATCAAATATGGCAATGTCTCCTCTCTCAGGCTTTCCAAAGGTATAGGACAGTCTGAGTCCCATGACCCTGTCGCCCTCCATGATGGTATCTCTCATGGAGCCTGTGGGAATCGTGGAATTGGCTATGATAAAATTATTAAGAAGGAATGCGATGATAAATGCCGCAACGAGTATCTGAATCCAGCTTATGATCTCAGATCTGATCGAAGTCTTTTTTTCTTTTGTTTCTATATCCTTGTTTTCCATATCTCTTCCTTTTTCAAGCATTTATCATACAGTAACTAAGATAACTTTGCAAGTCAGATAAAATAAAACTTCTGTTAACAAAATAGCCCACAGCCTAAGCTGCGGGCTATCGTTCATACTATCCTGCGCACAAATATCAATAATTTTCGCAAAGCCTCTCAAAATATGCCTTGGGATGAGCACAGCAGGGGCAAAGCTCAGGAGCCTCGGCGCCCTCATATACATATCCGCAGTTGCGGCACTTCCAGAGTATGGGCACATCTGACTTAAAGGTGGTGCCTTCGGTATATTTCTTGAGCAGCTCAAGATACCTTTTTTCATGGTGAGCCTCTACCTCGGCAACCATCCTGAACTTGGCTGCCAGCTCCTTAAAGCCCTCTTCCTCAGCCTCTCTGGCCATGCGGGCATACATGTCTGTCCACTCGTAGTTCTCTCCTGATGCTGCATCCTTGAGATTTTCAGCGGGATCAGAAATGTCATGAAGCTCCTTGTACCAGAGCTCGGCATGCTCCTTTTCATTGGCAGCGGTCTCAAGATAAAGTGCTGCCATCTGCTCATAGCCTGCCTTCTTTGCCTTTGAAGCATAGAAGGTATACTTGTTACGGGCCATGGACTCGCCTGCAAAGGCATCCATCAGGTTCTTTTCTGTCTTTGTTCCAGCATATTTGTTTGCCATATCCTTATACCTCTCCATTTGATCATATGCATCATGTGGACGCCGTAAGCAGCGCCCACATCTGTATAACATTGAAACTTGATTTAAGCAAAATACCTCTTCAGAAGTCCCTCGAAGGCCTTGCCGTGACGTGCCTCGTCACGAGCCATCTCGTGTACAGTATCGTGAATGGCATCCAGGTTGAGCTCCTTTGCCCTCTTGGCCAGATCAAACTTGCCCTGGGTAGCGCCTCTCTCAGCGTCAACTCTCATCTCAAGGTTCTTCTTTGTGGAATCTGTGAGTACCTCTCCAAGGAGCTCTGCAAACTTGGCTGCATGCTCAGCTTCCTCAAGAGCTGCCCTTCTCCAGTACTCTCCGATCTCGGGATAGCCCTCTCTGTGTGCAACTCTGGCCATAGCCAGGTACATGCCTACCTCTGTGCACTCGCCCTCGAAGTTGGCGCGAAGTCCCTCGATGATATCCTCGGGAGCACCCTTTGCTACTCCTACCACATGCTCTGCTGCCCAGGACTTGTCCTCTGACTCCTGAAGCTTGAACTTATCAGCCTTTGCATGGCAAACCGGGCACTCTGCCGGAGGGTTCTCTCCCTTTGCTACATAACCACATACTGTACAAACCCATGTTTTCATAATGACGATCTCTCCTTTTTTAATGATATATTGATGTTGATAAATCTCTTTTTGATACTGCTTCAGGCTCCTATGTCCTGGCTCTCATCTGCAAGACAGTCATTGCAGGTCCCATAGCAGATGAGCGCCTGGGCCTCTATCCTGCCCGGAAGCTCTGCACCATCGGTACCATCCTCCATGTCCAGTTTAAGTCCCCTGACATGAAGATCGAATACTCTGCCGCAGCTCCTGCAAACAAAATGATAATGGGGCATAACATTGCAGTCGAAGCGGTCCGGTCCCTCTGGAAAGGTAAGCTTCTGTATCTCCCCGCATTCTGAAAGCACATTGAGGTTGCGGTAAACAGTACCGAGACTGACATTTGGAAACTGCTCCCTGACCTTTATGTATATCTCGTCAGCAGTGGGATGAGAGCTCTCGGCAAGGAGCTCCTTGATGGCCTCTCTCTGCCTGGAAAACTTGATCCTTCTCATCTTTTTCTCCAAATTTGTTTTATAAACAGTAATCATTACTGTTATTATAATAATATCATCTCTTTATTTTTTGTCAAGCCTTTTTTTACTTTTTTTCATACGATATTTGATCTTTTCGCATAGTCTTCAGGATACTGACTCAAACTGTGATCTGTAGAGCTCACAGTAATATCCGCCTTTGCGGATAAGCTCATCATGTCTGCCCTGCTCCACTATCCTTCCATCTTTGAGCACCGCTATGATGTCTGCATTTTGTATCGTTGAAAGCCTGTGGGCGATCACAAAACAGGTCTTGCCCTCCATAAGCCTGAGCATGGCAGACTGTATGCTCTGTTCCGTGGAGGTGTCTACATTCGAGGTAGCCTCGTCCAGTATCAGCATGGGCGCATCAAGGAGCATGGCCCTGGCTATGGTCAGAAGCTGTCGCTGTCCCTTGGATATGTTTGAGCCCCCGTCCTTGAGCACCGTGTCATAGCCCTTTGGCAGAGAACGGATAAAGCCGTCGATCCTTGCAGCCTCCGCAGCCCTTCGGACCTCTTCCAGCCCCACGCCCTCTTTTCCATAGGCCAGGTTTTCAAAGACTGTACCTGTAAAAAGCCAGGTATCCTGCAGCACCATGGACCAGGATCTCCGCAGACTTTTTCTGGTAAGGCTCCTTATATCTTTGCCATCTATGCTTATAGTCCCGCTTTGAGGATCGTAAAATCTCATGAGCAGATTTATGACCGTTGTTTTCCCTGCTCCGGTAGGCCCTACTATGGCTACGACTTTTCCTCCCGGAACATCCAGATCAAAGTTCCTGAGCACAGCCTCCTCACCATATCCAAAACTGACGCCCGAAAGCTCCACCTCACCCTTTACATCACAAAGCTCTGCTGCATCCGGAGCATCCGGCTCCTCAAGGGGCTCATCCAGCAGCATGAATACTCTTTCAGCCGCTGCCAGGGCTGACTGAAGCTCGCTTATGATATTGCTGAATTCATTTATCGGGCCTGAAAATTTTCTGGAATACAGCACAAAGGAGGATACATTGCCAAGGCTTATGCTGCCTGCCATGTAAAGCAGGGCTCCGAATATACTTATAAGCGCCAGTGAAAAATTGTTTATAAAATTCACTGCCGGACCGGTGGCACTGGCAAAGGCATCTGCCTCATAATTCGAATCACAGGCCTCCCTGTTCCTTGTCTCAAAGCCTTCCTGGAAAAACTCCTCCCTGCCATAGGCCTTGATGGTCCTGAGGCCTCCCGTCATCTCCTCTGCAAAGCCGTTCAGCATGCCCAGGGTCACAGAACGTTTCCTGTAAAGGGGCCTGACCCTCCTTGACCTGTATCTTGTAAAGATGATCGAGATCGGTATGGTCACTACAAATATCAGTATCAGCTTGGGCGAAATGCTCAGCATCATCAGAAAGGATCCTGCAACGGTGACCAAACTGGCCAGCATCTGGACCAGGTCATTTGACAAGGAGGCACTGACCGTATCTATGTCATATGAAAGCACACTGATGATATCTCCGGCCTGGTGAGTATCGAAAAAGCTTATGGGCAGCCTCATCAGATGCTCATATACATCCTTCCTCATGGAATACACCACATTCCTTGCCAGGTGTACCATAATGGCAGCAATGGCGTAGCTCAGGACCGACGACAAAATATAAAAGACTATCATCAGCCTTGCATAATAAAAAACACTGTTAAAATCCACCCTTCCTCTGCCTTCACTCAGAGCATCTATGGCAAGGCCGGAAAGCTTGGGACCGTAAAGGGCCATCATGTTGCTTATCAGGCTAAGAAGGACTGCCGCAAGCAGGATCCATTTGTAGATGTACAGATACTTCCACAGCCTTTTTATGATGGATGCCGAAGAAGCCCGGGGACGTTCAAAGGAGGTGCTTTGTGCTTTTCCACCTATATTCAGACTTTTTGCCATATCAATCCACCTCCCCCATCTGGATCCTTGCTATCTCTCTGTAGCTCTCGCAGCAGGAAAGCAGCTCCTCATGCGTGCCATAGCCCACCTCTCTGCCCTGAGAAAGCACCAGGATCCTGTCAGCATTTTTTATGGAGCTGATCCTCTGTGCTATGATGATCTTTGTCACATCTCTTTTTTCTCTGGCAATAGCCTTCCTCAGGCCTGCATCGGTCTTGTAATCCAGCGCACTTGAGCTGTCGTCAAGCAGCAATATGTCATGGTCTCCGCAAAAGGCCCTGCTTAAAAGCACTCTCTGCTTCTGCCCTCCGCTCAGGTTGCTGCCTCCTGAAGAAAGCTCTTCAGCGATTCCAGCGGGTTTGTCATATATAAAGCCCGCCTGAGCCATATCTATCGACTTTCTGATATCCTCATCGCTTATGCCTTCCCTTCCAAAGCGTATATTGCTCTCTATATCATCCGAATATATGAAGTCATTCTGAAAGACAACTCCAAACATACTGTGAAGCTCTGACTGATCAATAGACTTTATATTGCGTCCACGGATGTATATGCTTCCGCTGTCCGGGTCATAAAAGCGCAGCAGCAGGCTCATGATAGTGCTTTTTCCGCTGCCAGTCGGCCCTATTATGCCAAGCGTCTCACCCTTTTTGAGAGAAAAGCTGATGTCATGCACATCATCCTCTACCTTGCCATAGGAAAAGGAAACATGATCAAAACAGATCTCAAGCTCATCAGCTTTATCCTCAAAATCCTCCTCGAGGAGCTCTCTTTCGCTGTCCAGCACCTGAGCAATACGCCCTGCTCCGGCCGCTCCCTTTGAATATATGACAAAAAGTCTGGACACCATCATCAGGGCATTGAGGATGATCGTAAAATAGCTCAGAAAGGCTATGACTGTACCGGGTCCCGTAACTCCTCTGTCAACTCTGTAGGCCCCCACCACTATCACTGCGGTCAGGCCTGCATTGAGCAGGAGATTCATGGCCGGATTTGTAATATTCATAAGCACGGCTGCCTTCTGGTCCCTGTCAGACACCTCTTTGTTTGCTTCCTCAAAGCGAGCCTCCTCATAGTCGGTTTTTGACAATGCCTGTATGACCCTGATGCCTGCTATGCTTTCTTTTGTACGCCTGACCATCACATCCAGTGCTTCCTGGGTCCTGGTATAAAGGCCCACTCCCCTCCTGGATATAACGAATACCAGCATTCCGAGAAGAGGAAGTACGGACAGCAGCACCAGTGTAAGCACCGGCTCCATGGCAAAGGTGACGCAGATGCCGCCCACAAGCAATATCGGAGCCCTAACCCCCAGCCTCTGCATACGGTCCAGCATCTGATGCACATTGTAAGTATCACTGGTCAGCCTGGAGATAAGGGAGGCCGTGGTGAATTCATCGACCTGGGCACAGGAAAGCTCCGTCACCTTTTTGAACAGATCACGGCGCAGCCTTCTGGTTATGTCCCTTGAGGTAGCACAGGACATACGGTTTGCTCCGGCATTACACAGAAATGCCAGCGCAGCAGTAAGCACCATCAGGCCGCCCCAGAAAAGGATGCCCCTCAGATCACCAAGAGGCACATAGTCATCCAATATCACTGACAGCATCCAGGGCAGCAAAAGCTCGATGATCGTCCCCGTGACCTTTATTACCATCTGTATGGCTATCGCTCCTGCCTTGGGCCTGACATAAGAAAGCACCGTACTCATCCCAGAGCCTCCGCCCTGCGGGCAAGCCTGTCAAGCACCTCTTCCAGAAGCTCTCTCTCCTCTTCGGTCATATCAGCAAAAAGCGCCCTCCTCCATTCGGAATTTGCCTCCCTTATCTTCTTTTCGACCGCAATGGCTTTTTCCGTGGGGAACACCTCCATGACCCTTCTGTCATTTTCACAGCGGCGTCTCTCGATAAAGTCATTTTCCTCCAACATAAAAAGCTGTCTGGCAACATTGCTTTTGTTTACATGAAGCTTTTGGGCCAGCTGGTCCTGATTTATGCCCGGCGACCGTATGATCTCAGGTATGTATGTGGCCTGGATCCCACTCAGACCGCTGCCTTTGAGCCTCTCCTCCAGATAAAGAGTAGAGCACCGGGATATGATCTTTATATTTTTCATCATATGATGCTTCAAACAAGTTTACCTCCGATCTTTCAATATAGTTGCGCACACATCTATTGCGCTCGCAACTATATTATATAAAAAAACTCTTCCGGATGGAAGAGTCTTGTTAAAAAAATCAGCTGATCCTGACAAATCTTATACAATTAGGCTGATTGACCTCTATATTGCGCTGATTCATGATCAGCAGCCCCCTCTCATAGTCAATAGTAAAAAAGGAAAGTTCATTGCTCTGATGGTTTGCCACCGCCAGATGTCTGCCATCCGGGAAGATGCTTATGTCCTTGGGATAGTCACCGCTGATCGGCAGGGAGCTCCTGAGTTTCAAAAGACCTGTATCAGGATCCCTTTCGTACATGGTAACGGTATTTTCTCCTGCATTTGATACCAGCACATGGGTCTGATCAGGTGTCAGCCTGATGGCACAGGCCGCAGTCAGGAGACTGTCGTCCTTGTTGAGGGTAGTGCTGATGGTCTGTATCCTCTCCATTATGGGAGCTCTGCTGCTGTCTTTGTAAGAATATACGTCTATGGCATTCTTTACCTCATATATAAGGTACATAAAGCGGCCATCAGCGCTGAAGCGGAAAAATCTTGGGGATGAGCCTCTTTCAAGCCTGAGGGCATCCACCTGCCTCAGACTCTCGTCATGAGGATCATACTTGAATATCCTTACCTGATCTATGCCTGAATCCGCAGAAAAAACATAATCTCCCTGGGGAGTGAACCTGGTGCAGGTGACATGAGGCCTGTAGGTCCTGTCCGCAACAGATCCGTAGCCTCTGTTATAGAACTGATATTTTATGTCTCCCACACGGCCGTCGGGATCCACATCCAGGATGGTACCCTTTCCGTCATGGTAGCCTGACACACATATATGCCTGTCATCCTTGCTTATGCTCAAATGGCAGCCCCTCATGCCGTTTATCTTTTTACTGTTCATACGGGAAAGGGTCCCGTTCGGCAGGACTCTGAAGGCCACCACTCCCTCGTCAGCTATCGAATACAGTATGGAGGGTGTTTTATGGGAGCATATGAGATATGAGGAGTTGTCCACCTCCACCTCGGTACGATAAACGAATCTGCCTTCCTTTACATCCACATCATAGCAGGTGATACCCTTTGCCTTGCCGGTATAAGAGTAAGAACCTACATAGGCCATATAGCGTTCCTTAGAAGCAGCCATCACACATCCTCCGTTCCTAAAAGATCCGCATAAGCCAGGCAGGCATCATGCTGATCAAGTGCCAGGCTCATTATAGCTATTTTTATAAATATTTACAAGATAGATATGGTAACGCTGATGTAAAATCCAGTTCTTTATGATAAAATATGTGTCAACAGACAGAAAAACAGACTAAAGCAGCAGACCGGCATCCCCGGATACCGCATATTACACAGGAGAGGCCATGATACAGGAACCGGAAACCCTATATAAGCTCATGATACTTTACATGCTAAATAAGGTCAATTTTCCGCTGACCAATTCCCAGCTGACTCAGTTTTTCCTTGACAAGGAATATACCACCTACTTTACTTTGCAGCAGGTGCTTGCAGAGCTCTGCGAATCCAACCTTATCAAAAGCAGACAGTCCGGTGCCTCCACCAGATACGAGCTTACGGCAGATGGCAGAGAGACCCTGGGATTTTTCGGAAAGGACATCTCCGGGGCAGCTGTCTCGGATATGGACAGCTATATAAAGGAAAACAAATTCAGGCTGCGTTCCGAGGTAGGCACGACCTCCGACTACTATAAAGAGGGCAGTGACTACATCGTTCGCTGTGAGGTACGTGAAGGAAAAAGCCTGCTTTTTTCCGTAAATGTATCCGTGCCGGATGAGGAGGAGGCCCAGGCCATGTGCCTGAACTGGAAGCAGCAGAGCCAGGCCATATATGGATACATCATACGGGCTCTGATGGCTCCCAGAGAAAACGAAAAATAAAAATATGCAACGATAAAAAAATATGCAGGGACATAAAAGTGCCGCAGCCCATCAGCAAAAGCTGATACTGCGACACTTTTTTGCTCTTTGCTCTTTAAGCGTTTTTTTATATACTGCCATGCCTGGATCCATCACAGCAGCATAATGTTATGCTCTTTGCAGATCTTTCTCATCTCAAGGGGCCATACCGAGGCCTGGACCTCTCCTACATGGACCCTTCCAAGCAGCAGCATGCAAAGCCTGGACTGTCCTATTCCGCCTCCGATGGTATAGGGCAGCTCTCTGTTCAGTATGGCTCTGTGGTAAGGCAGCTTTTCACGCTCAAGGCAGTCTGCCTTTATAAGCTGCTCATGCATGCTTTCCTCTGATACCCTTATGCCCATGGAAGAAAGCTCAAAGGCCATGTGAAGGGGCTCAAACCAGAAAAGTATGTCTCCATTGAGCTGCCAGTCATCATAGTCAGGAGCCCTGCCGTCATGGGGCTTGCCATCTCCAAGCTTATCACCTATACGCATCAGGAACACAGCACCGTATTTCCTGCATATCTCATTTTCTCTCTCTTTGGGGCTGAGCTCAGGATACATGAGGCGAAGCTCCTCTGAATCCACAAAATGTATCTCATCAGGAAGATGATAAACAGCATCAGGATATTTATACCAGACCTCATGCTCCATATGCTTTACCACCTTGAAGATCGTAGCCACCGTCTCTCTCAGTGTTTCCTCTGTCCTCTGTTCCTTGAGTATGACCTTTTCCCAGTCCCACTGATCTACATAGCAGCTGTGAAGATTATCCAGCTCCTCATCACGCCTGATGGCGTTCATGTTTGTGTAAAGCCCCTCGCCGGGCTTGAATTCATATTTTCCAAGGGCCATCCTCTTCCACTTTGCAAGAGACTGCACTACCTCTATCTCCTCGCCGGGCATGCCATTGAGATCAAAGGACACCTTCCTTTCAGTTCCGCTCAGATCGTCATTGAGTCCCGAGCCCCGCTCCACAAAAAGCGGCGCAGAGATCCTCTCCAGATTCATCTCCTTGCCTATCTCCTTCTGAAAGGTATCCCTGATATACTTTATGGCCTCCTGCGTCTCTCTGACGCTCATCCTTGGATCATAGCTCTCCGGTAAAAAAAGTTCCATATATTCAGATCCTATGTCCTCTGCCTCATAGCTGAAATATGACACATCAGCTTTCTTCTGTATCAGGCAGGGACTGCCTCCTTAAATTGATTTTCTTAGTATATCCATCCTCGCCCAAAATATCAAGCTTTGAAAAAAGTTCTTCCAGTTCTCTGCCTTGTACCTTCCTCCAGGTGCCTACACCAAGATCTCCAAGCCTGATATTCATAACACGCAGCCGTCTAAGTCTGACGACCTTTCCGCCAAGAGCACCGCACATCCTTCGTATCTGTCGATTCATGCCTTCTGTCAGAACGATGCTAAGCCTCTTTTCATCCAGCAGGCAGGCACGCTTTGCCGCCACTTTCAGCCTTCCCCTTTCAGGCACATCTATGATAACTCCATCCATAAGCCTTTTTGCGAAGTCACGGCTGACCGGGCGTTCAAGCTCCACCTCATATTCCTTTTCATGGCCGTTTTCAGATCTGTTTATCCTGTTTACCAGATCCCCCATATTGGTAAGCAATATAAGGCCTTCAGAATCCTTGTCCAGACGTCCTATGGGGTACACTCTGCTTTCATAGTCCACCAGCTCCGAGATCGTTTTTGCCCTGTCCTTTTTTGAGCTCGTACAGACCACTCCCCTGGGCTTATTATATGCCAGTATGACAGGCTTGATATCAATATCCCGGTCAAGCTGCCTCCCGTCCAGCTCCAGTACATCCTCAGTTCCTATGCGCATCCCTGCCTCAGCAGGTCTGCCGTTTATGCTTATGCGCCCTTCACTTATGAGTCTGTCAGCCTCTCTGCGGGAGCATATCCCCATGGACGACAACAGCTTGTTTATCCTTATGCCTTCCGCTCCATTTTCTTTTTCCATTTTCCTTAAACCACGATCCTCTGGAGCCTTGCCCCAAGCCCTGACAGCACCTCATGGGGGATGGTCCCAAGGAGCTCTGCCACCTCAATGGCACTGATCTCTTCATCTTTGGACCTGCCGATGAATACTGCCTCATCTCCTGGCTTTACATCAGCCACGCCGCTCACATCCACCATCAGCTGATCCATGCAAAGCCTGCCTATTATCTTGACCCTTCTGCTGTTTATCAGGGCAGAGCCTCGATTTGAAAGCGCCCGATCCAGGCCATCGGCATAGCCTATGGAAACCGTAGCAAGACGCATATCCCGGTCTGCGGTATAGGTGAGCCCATAGCCTATGCCCTCTCCCTTGTGGATGTCTCTTATGCTTACTACTCTGGCCTTCAGTGAAAGCACAGGCCAAAGATCGAGACGCTTACCGCTTTCCCCCACCATACCTCTGTCCGCTCCGTAAAGAGCTATGCCAAGTCTTGCAAAATCAAAGCATAGCTCACTGTGGTTCAGTACCCCATGGCTTGCCTGCAAATGGGTGCAGAAATCTCTGAAACCATTTTCATGCAGCCCGTCTATCACTTTTTTAAAGGAGCTTATCTGATACTCCGTGAACCTTTTTTTGTCCTCGCACAGCTCATCAGCTACACAAAGATGAGAAAAGACTCCTTTGACCAGAAGGCCGGGAAGCCTGAATATGGAAAGGATACGATCCATATCCTCCCACCTTTCTCCTATCCTGTGCATGCCTGTATCAACAGCCACATGGACCTTCAGCTCTCTCCCGTATGCGCTTAATTCTCTTGCATATTCCAGATCCACTACGGCCTGGGTTATATCATATTCAAAAAGCTCATCGAATTGCAGCGGATGCGTATATCCCAGCACCAAAAGCTCCGCATCTGATCCCGCACGTCTCAGCTCCACCGCTTCATCTACCGAGGCCACACAAAATGCTCTGACACCGGCCTCTCTCAGTATGCTCTCCACCTCTATGGCTCCGTGCCCATAGGCATTTGCCTTGATGGCAGGCATCGGCTCAGTTTGTTCATGGAGCACTGACCTGAGCTCTGAAAGATCATGCAGAAGCGCCTTTCTGTTTATCTCTATCCACGCCCTTCCCTTTGGATACATAACGGCTCCTTTCAAAACACATCAATAGACGCTATTATACTCCAATAAAAAAAAGCGGGAAAGCCTTTTTGCTCCCCGCCTTCAAGTTTTTGTCAAATATCCTCACCCAAGACCCCTGGCCGCTTTAATGAGCCTGAAGGCCTGTTCAGCGGCAGCGCTCAGATTCCTGCCAGCATTTTCAGGCTTCATGGCATCCTCCAGGCTTATGATCCCACGTACTGCAGGAAAGAAGGCATCTATGCCGGCATCATTGCAGGCCGTGGCCCCTTCAGTTACACTGCCTGCAAAGGCCAATGTCATGGCCCCGTGTTTTTTGGCCAGTCTGGCCACGCCGACAGGCGCCTTGCCCATGGCTGTCTGGTGATCCAGCCTTCCCTCTCCTGTTACGGCTATATCCGCATCTTTGAGCTCGTCCTCAAGTCCAATGGCTTCTATGATCAGATCCACCCCAGGCATGAGGCTGGCTCCCATATATTCCATCAGGGCAAAGCCCAGTCCTCCGGCTGCCCCTGCGCCCTTTTCATTCCTAAGGTCCTTGCCCAGGGCTGCGGCGCTTACATCCGCATAATGGGCCATAGCCTGGTCAAGTCCCTCTTTCATCTCCTCGGTAACACCCTTTTGCGGCCCGTATATATAGGTGGCTCCATTTTCGCCGCAGAGAGGATTGTCCACATCGCAGGCCACTCGTATGTCGGTATCCCATATCCTTTTATCTATCCCGCTTACATCCACAGAGGCTATGTCTGACAGGGCCCCTGCTCCCTCTGCGCAGCTCCTTCCGTCTTTGTCCATGAAGTTGCAGCCAAGAGCGGCAAGCATGCCTGTACCTCCGTCATTAGTGGCACTGCCTCCTATGCCTATGATAATGCTGCGGCATCCCATATCCATGGCATGGCGGATCATCTCGCCTACGCCTCTTGTGCTGGCAGAAAGCGGATCCTTTTTTTCATACAGAGTTATGCCGGCAGCCTGGGCCATCTCCATTACAGCCAGGCCTTTGTCACGTATATAGCCATAGTGACAGCTGACCTTTTCCCTGTAAGGCCCCGTGACCTCTATGTCTATCCTTTCTCCATTCATGCCTTCGATAAGCGTATCCGTAGTGCCCTCTCCGCCATCTGCCAGTGGTTTGACCACTATCTCGGCATCCCCCATGGCCCTGAGCACCCCTTCTCTTACCGAGCAGCCTGCCTCTACAGAGCTAAGGCTCCCCTTGAATGAATCCACTGCTATAACTACCTTCATATGATCCCCCGATCCAAAGACGCATAATACAGCATTATGTTTAGTTTTCTTATATTTAATATATTCTTTTTTGTCAAATATGTCAAAGAAAACCACTGCAATATACAGCCGATCTCCTATGTTTCTTCTTTGGTACAGGTTTGATATTTACACCCTCGAAAAATAGGAATAAAATACGCTTTATTATAAACGGAGGAAGAAAAAAGGATGGCATGAGCTCCTTTCAGGCACTTTCCACAGCCGTGGCTGCGCAGGTCGGTACAGGAAACATCACGGGATGTGCGACCGCGCTGGTCAGCGGAGGTCCGGGAGCCCTGTTCTGGGTATGGGTCTCTGCCTTTTTAGGAATGGCTACCATCTATGCTGAGGCCGTGCTTGCTCAGATGTATAAGACCACTGACTCCTCAGGACAGATCGTTGGCGGCCCTGCATACTATATAAGAGCTGCCTTTCACGGAAAATTCGGAAAGGCTCTCTCCTGCTTTTTCTCTTTGGCAATAATACTGGCCCTGGGCTTCATGGGCAATATGGTCCAGTCAAATTCCATCATCGATGCCTTCCATAACGCCTTTGGAATAAACAAGGTGATGGTAGGAGGGATCATAGCCCTGATAGCTGCTTTCATTTTTATAGGCGGCATAAAGCGCCTTGCTTCAGTCACGGAAAAACTGGTCCCCATCATGGCCATATTCTATATCATAGGCTGTGGGATCATACTGATCATGAATGCATCAGCCCTGCCCCTGGCAATAAAGCAGATCTTTGTGCTTGCCTTTGATCCTCAGGCAATGGCAGGCGGCATAGCCGGTGTCACCGTACAGCAGGCAATGCGCTTTGGCGTAGCCAGAGGCCTGTTTTCAAATGAAGCAGGCCTTGGCTCCACTCCCCACGCCCATGCTCTGGCAAAGGTACAAAGGCCCCAGGATCAGGGTGTTATCGCCATAGTCAGCGTCTTTATCGATACCTTTATCATACTGACCCTGACAGGCCTGGTGCTCATCACCTCCGGCCTGGTGCCCCAGGGGCTTACCGGAACCGCTCTCACCCAGGCAGCCTTTGCCCAGGCCTTTGGCAGCTTTGGTGATATATTCATTGCCATATGCATGCTGTTCTTTGCCTTTTCCACCATCTTAGGATGGTACTTTTTCGGCGAGGTCAATTTCAAGGCACTTTTCGGTACAAAGGCCGTACCCGTATACAGTCTGATCGTAGTTATCTTTGTATTTATAGGATCCTTCCAGAAGGTCAATATAGTCTGGGCCATGTCAGACCTGTTCAATGGCATCATGGCATTTCCAAATCTGCTGGCCCTTTTGGCCCTGTCTGGAACAGTGATCCGCACAAGGCTTTAGACTTTGTTTATCTGATCGCCGCAAAGCCAATGCTTTACATTGTCAGCAGTGATCTGGGCCCTGATCTCCATGGCCTCGTCTGTTGCAAAAGCCACATGCGGAGTAAGTATGGTATTTGGAGCTCCCAAAAGCGCATAATCCGAAGGGATAGGGGGCTCCATATCAAATACATCTATACCTGCTCCTGCTATCCTGCCCTCTTTGAGAGCCTCTGCCAACGCATCATTGTCTACCACAGGGCCTCTGGCGGTATTTATAAGTATTGCCGTCTTTTTCATGAGCCCTATCAGCTCAGAGCTTATGAACCTTTTTGTCTCTGCATTTGAGGGTACATGTATGGAAACTATATCTGCTTCCTTCATAAGCTCAGGCAGCTCCACAAAGCTTATGCCCATGGCCTCAAGCTCAGGCTTTTTGCTTCTGTTATAGGCTATTACCTTGCAGCCAAAGGCCTTTGCTATCATGGCGACCTTCTGGCCTATGGCTCCGGTTCCAACTACTCCAAAGGTCTTTCCATAGAGCTCTCTGCCCTGAAGCCCATCCTTTGTTCCGAGCTCATGACACCTCTTGTCACACTCAGGTATGTATCTGTAGAGAGCTATGCATAACCCAAAAACAAGCTCGGCCACGCCGTTTGTGGAATAGCCAGCCGCATTGCTGACAGCTATGCCTTTTCGTCTGCAGGCTTCAAGATCCACATGATCCACTCCCGTAAATGCCACAGCCAGATACTTGAGCTTCTGGCAGGCCTCTATGACCTCCCCCGAGAGAGGAGTGTTTGCTATGACCAGGATATCAGCATCCTTTGCTCTCTCTATCTGCTCAGACTTGTCAACTGTCTTTTTGTCATAGCATACCAGCTCATGGCCGCGGGCAGTGATCCCTGCAAACTGCTGTCTTACATATTCCTCACTGATGCTCAGGGGTTCCATAATAACTATCTTCATATCATTCCACCTCATTTTTAAGTTGCTTTTGTCCCGGCAACTATTATCAACATCATAAATATATCACAATCGGCTTCTAATGGATAAAAAAGATTGACTTTGTCAGGACTCCTTCTATAATTAGTTGCAACCCGCCGAGGCTCAGATAGTCTCAGCTGATCTTTACCACAGGCGAAAACAAATGACTTTTACAAGATATATAACAAAGGAGGAAAATGCCATGTCTGTTCTTAATGAATTTATGGAGCTGCTTTCCGGTCATTTTGACAACAGTGAACAGTTTGAGGAAATGAAAAAGGAAGGAAAGGTATTTCCCCTTGCCAGACATATAAATACTGTATGCAACGACAGGATAGATAACATCCCTGCTGGTTTCAACGGTATCTTTATGCTTGAGGAAAGCTATTATACCACTGATGGCAGGACCCACGCCTCGCCGCACCTTTTCCTGTTTACAGAAGGTGAAGATGGCTCCGTTAAGCTGAGTTCATATGATATGCCAAAGGGCTATGATAACGACAGCTTTACCTTTGAAAAGCTTGGCAGGTTGGATTTTAAGAGCCTGAAGCCTTCAGTAAAATTCACTCCGGCAGTATATCGCTTTAAGGATGGCTGCTGGGAGGGCGGCAGTGTAAGCATGTTTTCCCCTGTACTCAAATTTACTCTCTTTGAGCGCTTTTCCAGAGACAGGCTGGAGGTCTCTGAGACCATGGAGGTAAATGGAAAACGCACCTTTGGCTACGATGATCCCATAATATATAAGCGCTGCAGCCTGTAAGCGCAGCGCCTGAATATTTTATAGTTATGTATAGTAGGGCTTTTATCAAGCTTCCTGTGCGTTATATGCCTTTACGCATCTTCCTATGATGAATGCATTTATGACGCAAAGCGCAGCCAGTACGAAATAAAGCTCTGGGGCAGAGGTCCTCCTGACTATCTCTGCTGCCACAGGCTGGAAGAGCACGCTTCCAAGGCAGCCGAAAAATACCAGCAAGGAATATGCTGCTGCAGAATTTTCCCTGGCGGAATGTCCTCCAAGGAAGGTAAGGTTTGCAAAGGATGGCCCTATCATAATGCCGATGGCTACCATGGAGACCATCTTTACCCAGCCTATTGGCGCAAATACCATGACCAATATGGCTGCCCCTCCAAGTCCGAAGCAATAGGGGAACAGCTTTAGATAATTGGGTATCTTGGTACTGAGATAAGGACAGATCATGACCGCAAACCAGTAAGCAGATATGGCCATGCTTCCGAAATGTCCAAAGCCCTGGTCGGTCATGAGCTTTACTGACCAGGTAGTGACCGTGCTCTCGACCCCAAGATATATGAATATTGAAACAAGGCTCAGACAGAGCGTCCGGTTTTTAAGTGCAGCCAGGATGGAGGATGAGCCTTGTTTTTCTGTATTTTCAGCCGTCTCCTCTGTCTTTTCATGTTCAGGCTCAATTCCCTTTAGCCTTGTATATATCACAAGGAGCAAAAGTCCTGCTATAATGGCTACCACGTACATTGGCTTATAAAGCTCTGATCCAAGGAAAAAGGATACTGCGGCAGGTGCTATAACGCCTCCAAGGCCAAGGGCGATCTCCATAATGCCTATGACCCTCCTGGCTCCGCTTCCATTTACATCCTCTACCACGGACATGATCAGGCTTTCCAGACCGCCATAGGCAAAGCCGCATATGATAAGGCCTGCAAATACCAGAGCCAGACTGCCTCCCATGAAAATGGTAGCGGCTCCCAGCATCAATGCAAGAGCAGATACGCACAGCCCCCATTTCTTGCCTTTTTTTTCAGCTGCCTCGCCCATGAACAGGGTGACCAGCAGGGAGCCGGCATAAAATATGCTGACCATGGCCCCCATCTGATTTTCAGAGGCATCCCAGAAATTGGAAATATTGTTTACTATGGATTGAGTTCCTGCATTCAGCGTCCCCACAAAGAAGAATGTAAGGATGCCTATAAGATTGATGCTTCGCTTATTCAATGTTCTTTCCGTCCTGTAACGTTTTTCGAAGTATTATACACTTAATTTCCTTCGTTTGAAATAGTTTACTACAGAAAAAGCGATAACTCCAAACAATACTCCAAAATAAGGCACTGTAGTAAGAAGGTCACTTGATACATCACTTCTCGATAAAACAGCAACTATAGCCTGGAAAAATGAAAAGGCCAATGTTGTAAGACTCAACCCTATAAAGCTGCTTCCTCCCATAGCCTGCGCCGCAAATCCTATCCAGCCTCTTCCAGCGATCATATTCCTTGAAAAAGCTGACAAATAACCCATAGTCATATAGGCGCCTCCAAGAGCTGCTAAAAGCCCTGAAATAACTATAGCGCTGACTTGCATCTTATTTACGTTTATTCCAACTGAACTTGCCGCTTGCGCATTAAGCCCACAGGCCTTTAGCCTTAATCCATATTTTGTTTTTTGTATTACCAATGGAACTATTATAATGAAGGCAAAGCATACATATGTAAGCAAATACTGTCCCGAAAAAACAGCACCTAATATTGGTATTTTTTCAAGCCATCCGATATTTATAGTCGGAAGCACCTTTGATGGTAAGGATGCACTTATACCTTTGTTTCCGGAAAATAAATATAATAAAAATATGGTAAAGGTAGACGTAAAGGTATTTATAGCTATTCCCACAAGAAATGGATCTGTCCCAAGTCTCATTGTCATGAATGCCAGTAATAGAGCAAGTAATATACCGGAAGCTATAGCTATCAGCAATCCCAACACAGCACTTTGAGTCCAGTAACTTCCAAGTACCGCCATCAATGCACTCATAAGCATTATACCTTCAATGGCAATATTTAAAAGGCCGCTTGTCGCAGCAACATAGGCACTCATAGATGCAAACATGAGAGGCACGCCGACCCTTACGATAGTTGCCAAAAAGTCTTCTGTCAATATCATCGACATAAGTTCAGCCATTTGCAATCCCCTCCTTTAAAAGCCTTTTCTCCCTTATATGTCTAAGGAAATACTGTGAGGAAATGAGAAGCACCAAAGTAGCCTCCACTATAGATGTTATCTCTACAGGAACAACTGTGCTCCTTGACATGATCTCTGCTCCAATCTTGAGATAGCTTATACCAAAGGCTGCTATCATGACAGGAACAACACGATTATTGCCCATCATGGCAATAAGCATCCCTGTAGATCCATGTGTGGATATTTTTGTCCAGGTAAAACGATCATAAAAACTTAATAATTCCACAGAGGAGCCTATCCCTGCCAAGAAGCCAGAAATAAAATGTATAAGTAAGATAAGAGAAAATGCGGCTATGCCGGAATATTTTGCGAATTCAGCATTTTGTCCGGATATCCTTATCTTATATCCCAGCCTGGTCTTGTTCATCATTATATATACCAAGACCGCAGCTACTAATGCCAGGAAGAAGCCCACAGTTAATCGTGTCCCACTGAATAAATACGGCAGCTTCGAGCTTTCCATAAATAATTCTGAAGCAGTTGTAGATATATCTGAAGCAATCAACCTTTCCTTCAGAATATAAAGCCCTATACCTAAATAAATAGAATTGAGCATCAAAGTAGACACCACAATATTTGTATCAAACTTTGCTTTCAGCCAACCAGGTATAAGCATAAGTAATCCGCCCATTATACCTGACAGCGCAATGGCAACAAATGGATGTAAAATATTATTATCTATAGAGATTTTTGTTGCCACATACGTGGTAACAAGTCCGCAAATAAAGAAAATACCTTCAACTCCAAGATTAAAGATCCCCGCTCTGAATAGGACGGCACAAGCAAGCGCAGTAAAAACAAGGGGTGTCATAGTTTCAAGTACATTGCTAAAATAACGCAGCTTTGTCAAAGGACCTGTAAGCATTATAATGAATGAAGATAAAGGATCTTCCGCAGTCAGGCATAATACTACAAAGGTAATACCCAGTGCTATTAAAAGCGCTACCAGAGTCTTTATTACTCCAAACATCCTTTCTTCATTTATCTTTACTTTACTCATATAGCGCCTCCTTTAATTCATCGGATGTCTGCTTCCTAATGCCAAGCATATAAAGACCCAGATCATTTGTAGAAATCTTATCCAAATTGCTTAAATGTGCAGAAATCATGCCATTATACATGACTATGACTCTATCACTCAGGCTCAAGACTTCCTCAAGGTCAGCACTAATCAAAAGAACAGCAGCGCCACGATTTCTCATTTCAATAAGCTGTGTCCTTATATATTCGGAACTCCCTATATCAATACCCTGTGTAGGCTGTTCTGCAAGCATACATATAGGGTCTGTATTTGACTCTCGGGCAACTACTACCTTTTGCATATTTCCTCCCGAAAGATCTCCTACAGCCGTATATATAGAATTTGTTCTTATTGTAAATTTAGAAATCAGATTATTAGCTGTTTCACTTATTTTTCTACGGTCCATAAAAAAATGTCCGTTTATGTCTGCTCTGTCATAATAGCTTGAAATAATATTGTCACATAACGGAGCTGTAGTGGCGACCCCTACTCCAAGCCTATCTTCAGGAATATATGAAAGACCAAGCTCTCTTCTCTTTTTTACGCTTAGCTTTTCTATTCGCTGCCCACTAAGAGAAATTTCACCACTGCTCATTGGTCCAATACCTGCAATAGCACGTACCAGTTCCGACTGCCCATTGCCCTGCACCCCGGCTATGCCTAAAATCTCACCAGACCGAATTGAAAAAGAGATGTTTTCCAGTATATTTTTTTCTTTATTACTTAAATACAGCTTTTCTACACGTAGAATTTCCTTCTTATCATCTACATCTTTTTTCAACTCACTATACGAGCTAAGGAGTTTCCTTCCTACTATCAATTCTGCAAGCTGTAACAGGTCAACCTCGTCGTTTTCAAATGTTCCCTTACATTCCCCAGACCTTATGACTGTGATACGATCACTTATCCTTTTTACTTCATTTAGTTTATGGGATATAAAAATTATGGTATGTCCCATTTCCTTTAATTTAAATAACTCTTCAAAAAGTGTTTCTGTCTCCTGTGGTGTAAGTACAGACGTAGGCTCATCAAGTATTATAATCTCCGCATTCCTGTAAAGTGTTTTTAAAATCTCAACCTTCTGTTTTTCTCCCGCTGACAGATCTTCGATTTTAGAAAGCACATCAACATCCAAATGGTAATGCTCACTTAGTTCACGCGTGCGTTTGACAGCTTCTTTATAGTCTACAATACCACGTATATTTGAAGGTTCATCTCCAACGATGATATTCTCAACCACAGACATGGTGGGGATCAGCATAAAATGCTGATGCACCATACCGATCCCCGCATGTATAGCCTCCATTGACCCGCGAAACTTCACTTTCTCGCCTTTATGAATAATTTCACCTTCGGAAGGGCTCTCAATGCCATAAATGATCTTCATCAACGTAGATTTTCCGGCACCATTTTCTCCTACTATAGAATGTATTTCCCCTTTTTCAAAAGATATTGATATATCCCTATTTGCCACAACACCATTATGATATACCTTTGTTATATTGCGAAGCTCTAATATAGTCTCTTTCACCTAGAACCACTCCCTCAAGTTTTTATAGATCACTCCTGCATAGCTGCTGCTTTTACTTCCTCCCAACGATCTGGATCAGCTGCCACGCTGTAAACCTCAACTTCTCCATTTACCAGTTTTTCTATAGCTTCACTTACCTGAGTCCTGATGTCTTCTGGAACCATCTCCAGGTATTGATCATTTTCTACAAGACCTAGAGTACCCTCTGCCACACCCATAGTACGCGTAGTTCCAGCTGGATATTCTCCGTTTACTAGATCCTCTACGGCATAAATAAGAGCTGAGCCACAGTCTTTATACATTGATGTCAATATAGTCTGAGCGAGCTGAGGCTGTCCTGCAAATGATGCTGCCTGATCAGAATCAACACCTATCGTATATTTGTCTGCGTCAGCAGCTGCTTCAAATACACCGAGCCCTGTACCTCCTGCAACCTGCCATATGATATCCACACCTTCGTTATACATTGCGAGAGCTTGCTCTTTACCCTTTGCAGGATCCTCAAATGTATTAGGGTAACTGATATATACTTTGGTACCCATCTGTGTACATACTTCACAGAAGCTTCCAATAAAGTCATTCATATAGTCATTATCTTCACCTACAACAACTCCGACTTTATTATCGGCATTTGCCTTTTCCATATCACTTGTCGTAACGAGTGAGCTAAGAGTTCCTGCGATATAACCAAGTTCACTAGATGAATAGGATACAGCATAAACATTATCAAGATCCACATGATTACTATAATCGAAATTAAAGAACAGCTGATCAGGATACATTTCTGCAACACCGTAAAGTGTAGGCTCAACATCTGCATAACCGGATACTATAAGATCATATCCGGATTCACAGGCATCCATAAAATAACTCTCCCACTGTGCCTGATCAAGGCCGATCTCTATCAACGTTGCTTCAACATCATCCCTTGCATCCAATTCCTTCCTGCCAGCCTCAACAGCATCATAATAAGATTGATCCCCAATGTAAGGCAACAAAACTGCGACTTTCCAGATTTTTTCTCCACTTTCAGAAACCGTTTCATCCGCATCAGCCTGGGCACCACCTCCACACGCGCCCAATATCAAAGACATACACAAAATAATTAACATTGATACTAATTTTTTCATTACTGCATCCTCCTGAAAATTATATTTATATTGCTTTATATATTGTGCTCAGTAAAATCTTTACATATTATCGATAATAAGCGATAATATAATCACTTTGTTAGGTACTTTGCATATTTTTATTGTTGTATAGCTATCTTTTTTGTAAAAATAACATAACGTTATGGTTTTGTCAATAAATTCCTATCATAATGTTACACATATGTTTACATATTCTCAATTTTATTCTATTATTATGTTAAATTTATTTGTGAGGTCGTTAAAATGGGAAATGCAATAGAAAGGCAGCAGCAATTATTGAATATCATTAACTCCAGAGGTATGCTTCCAATAAAAGCATTGTCTAATATACTTGGAGTTTCTGAAATGACAATCCGCAGAGATATTAAGAATCTCAAAAATGCAGCTCCTTCAACACAGGCCGGAAAAGACTTTTCCGGTTTTCAACATCCTGAATATAATCTTCTCGACGAACTAGAAAAAAGCAACGAACAAAAAATAAGCATAGGCCGCTTTGCATCATCACTAATAGCAAAAGACGATGTAATAATAATTGATACCGGAAGCACAACAGCCAGAATGCTCCCTTATATACCAACAGATATTCCCATAACCCTGTTGTGCTTTAATGCAAACGTACTTGACGGAGCACGAGATCACAGTAATATCAACATATTGTTTGGCGGTGGATTTTACCATAGGAAAACAGAAATGTTTGAAAGCCAGGAAAGCCTTCAATTCATAAGTAAAATCCGTGCTAATAAAGTATTCCTTTCCGCAGCAGGCATCCACAAAACACTTGGTATCACCTGTGCAAATAATTATGAGGTGGCAACTAAGCAGGCTATAATCCGATCATCACAAGAAAAGATCCTTTTAGCTGATTCTAGTAAATTTGATGCTGTACGATCTGCATATTTTGGAGATCTGACTGATATTACAGCCATTGTCACAGACAAAAATATTTCCAATGATTGGAGAGAATATTTATCCTCACTTGATATTAAATTATATATTGTTTGAAATTATTAACATTTTGTGATTTACAAATAACTTTTTGTTGATTTTTATTTTTAATAATGTTATGATTTATGAAAAATAAAGATCAAGGAGGATAAATCATGTCAACCCCTCACAACGAAGCAAAGCCTGGTGATATAGCAAAAACCGTCCTTATGCCTGGTGATCCTTTAAGAGCAAAGTTTTTTGCTGAGAATTTTTTAGACAATATCCGCTGTTTTAACACAGTACGTAACATGTTTGGCTACACAGGTACTTATAAAGGGAAAGAAGTATCTATAATGGGTAGTGGAATGGGCATTCCTTCTATCGGAATATATTCCTATGAACTATTCTCTTTTTATGATGTTGATACCATCATTCGTGTAGGAACCTGTGGATGCTATTCAGATGAGAAATTTGAACTTTTGGATACAGTATTGGTTACTGATGCTTTCAGTTTTTCCACATACGCTCTGGAACAAAACGGATTTGAAGGCCATATAACAAAAGCTGACCCTGAGATTCTTGACCGTTTACGTGAAAGTGCAAAAACTCTGAACTATAGACTGCCAGAGGCTCGTACTCATTCCAGTGATGTTTTTTACTATGAAGAAAATAAAAGAAACGGCCTTACCGAGCGTATGAGATATGAATACGGTTGTGATATAATAGAATGTGAATGTTTTGCTTTATTCCATAATGCGGCCGTAACCGGAAAACGTGCAGGAGGTCTAATGTCGGTCGTAGATCTTGAAACAAGAGATCTCCACGCATCCGCTTACGAAAGAGAACGCGGCAATTCTAAAATGTTGGAAATTGCTCTTGGAATCCTTTAAAAACGAGGTCCTCATATGAACGCAAAAAAGATTTTAAGCCGAATCGATCATACCTGTCTGAAGGCAACTGCCACTCATGACGATATAGACAGGTTATGTGATGAAGCTCTCAGGCTTGGCACGGCTTCCGTATGCATACCACCATCCTTTGTAGCCTATGCCCATAAAAAATACGGAAATGATCTCAATATCTGTACTGTCATAGGTTTCCCCCTTGGTTATCATGATACTGAGGTAAAACTTTTCGAGACAGCCAAGGCTCTTGAGCAGGGAGCTTCCGAGATCGATATGGTCATCAATATAGGAGATGCAAAGGCTGGAGATTTCAGTCGGATCACGAAGGAGATCAGTGCCCTGAAGAAGCTTATCGGAAAGGAGCGCATACTCAAGGTCATTATAGAGACCTGCTATCTCAACGAAGCAGAAAAGATAAGTTTATGCAGCTGTGTTGCAGAGTCTGGCGCAGATTTTATAAAGACCTCTACTGGCTTTGGAGAAAAGGGGGCCTGCCTTGAGGACATTCGATTATTTAGAGAACACCTGCCTTCTTCCGTAAGGATCAAAGCCGCCGGAGGTATACGCAGCCTTGAGGAGATCGAGGCCTTTATAGCTGCCGGTGCAGACAGGATCGGTTCAAGTCATGCTGCTGCCTTGTTTTTGTGATCACCGCTTATATTCAAAAAGCACAGGAGCCCATAAAGGCTATCCTGTGCTTTTTTCATTCTTCTGTAGACACGACAGCAGATTTTTATGTAAGATCAAATATACTTTTTAAGGAAGGCGGCTGCCCTTTTTGCTGCGGTATGTCCATCCGGCACCGGAAAGCACTCCACGTTTACAAAACCCTCATAGCCTACATCCTTCAGCTTGCCAAGGATACGTTCAAAATCGAGTCTACCGCTGCCGGGATAGAGCCTTGTATTATCTGCTGCATGGACATAGCCAAGGCGATCACCCGCAGTTTCGATTGCGGCTATCATGTCTGTTTCTTCAATATTCATATGGAAGGTATCCAGATGTATATAGGTGCTTTTGAGCCCGTTTTTGCGGATATAGCCAAGCGTCTCCTCTGCAGTTTTGAATACATCCACCTCGTAACGGTTTATGACCTCCAAAAGAAGCTTAACACCCTTTTCCAAGGCATATTCATCCAGTTCTTTCATGCTTTTATCCAGGCCTTCAAAGTAAAGGGAGGCCGGAAGCTCAGCGGATATGCGTCCTCTGATCCAGCCAAGCACCACATCAGTATCAAGCTCAGCCGCAGCATCTATATACTCCTTGAGCCTTGCCACAGCCCACAGTCTTTTCTGCTCCACCGGATCAGCTATGGATATCAGAGTCTCATTATAAAGCCTGCCTGATACCAGTGCTGCAATGTGCATGTCTTCACTGGCCATTATTTTTTTAGCCTCAGAAATAAAGGCAGCATCAAATTCCGTCTCTCTGCCATGTATCTCTATGGCCTGAAAGCCCAACTCTTTGGCCTCCCTTATGGCTTTTGAAAAATCACCGCACAGAGGCAGAGGTGCCGTCACCGGACGGCTTTTTGCATAAGAAACACTGAGCTTAAACATATTACCTCCATCATAATAAAGAAGGCCCCTTCATCCATCAGCATGTCCCTTAGCCCGGGCACGCTGCCGATCCGAGGCCTTCAAAAATCACTTAGTTGTTGAAATCCATGTCATCAAGGAACAGGAAGCTGTCATCTACGCAGCGATCTGTCTGAAGCCAGGGATTTCCGTCTATGTGCCTGATCATCCAGCAGGTATACATC
The DNA here is from genome assembly GCA_944377385.1 of uncultured Lachnospiraceae bacterium. Classification (GTDB taxonomy): domain Bacteria; phylum Bacillota; class Clostridia; order Lachnospirales; family Lachnospiraceae; genus Avilachnospira. The sequence goes on from CALWET010000051.1 coordinate 27,078, forward strand.
ACAAAGCCCGGAGCGCAGGCCTGAGGATGAAGCTTTCCGCCGGGTATGGCAGCAAAGCTGTAATCCCTGATCTTGTACACATCATCACCTACGAAGCTTGCGCCAAAGCCCTCGGGCCTGTCAAAGCGGAAGAAGTACAGCTCAGGCTGAGGATGTCTGTGAGGCAGATAGCCGGACCAATTTCCTCTGTCATTGAGTATCTCTCCGAGGACCATATTTGACCATGGAGCTATGTCCTTGTCTATGATGGTGCTGACCACTCTGTTTGCCACATTGCCATATTTTCCGGGAGCAAAGCGCTTCCAGGGAGCATCCTCAGGCGAATACAGCTTTGAAGCGAACTCCTGATCATTGTGTGTTGCCTGTATCAGCAGCTCTGCATCAGATACGGCAATGACAGTGACCTCCTTGCCGGTGCATACATGAAGGCACCAGGGACCGTCAGTAAATACGTCCTTGCGGTAAAGCTCATCAGATTCTTTTCCCTCATATGCGAACTTTATCCTTCCAGCCAGGAGCAGAAATGCTGTCTCCTCCCCGTCCTTTTTATATGTCCTTTTTTCACCGGCTGCAAGCCTTACCACCCTCACGTCCATATTCATATGGCTGTATGCATTGTCATAGGTGGTTATGACCATTTCGCCATTTGAAGCAAAACTAGGATATCCAAAATCTCTTTGCATGATCTTTACTCCATTTCCAGCATGCTTATGCGCTTTTCATGTATGCCGCCCATAAAGGAGGCATCCAGCCAAGATTTTACGATCATCTTGGCCAGCTCAGGCCCTACGACCCTCGCTCCCAGAGCCAGCATGTTTGTGTCATTGTGTTCCTTTGAAAGCTTAGCCGTGTAGCAGTCTGAGCATACGCAGCAGCGTATACCCTTTACCTTGTTAGCCGCCAGAGATATGCCGACACCCGTGCCGCAGAAGAGTATTCCGCGGTCACAGGTGCCGTCCATTATCGCTTTTGCGGCCTTGTGTGCAAATTCGGGATAATCGCATACGGTCTCTCCGTCATAGGTGCCGTAGTCTGTGCACTCATAGCCCAGGGAGCTTACGTACTCCATGATGATCTTTTTGAGCCCATATCCCGCATGATCACTCGCAAAAGCTATCATATTTTATTTTCCTCCAGACAAGCCTTATGCGTCAAGTCCCTGATCGTAGTACTCGTCTACATTGTCGATGGTTATAAGGGGAACGTCCTCTATAACTTCCTTCTCGCCCTCATAAACTCCGCCGTTCTCGAAGATGCTTACAAGTATGTCTACAGCACCCTGTACGGATGTAGGATACATTGTGGTTCCCTCGATCTTGCCTTCCTTGATCAGATCAAAGGTTGACTTGTATGCGTCATTTCCATATATAAGAACGTCGTTTGCGCCTACGGACTCACATGCAAGCTGAGCACCCTGTGCCATCTCATCGTTGCAGCAGAATACGGCGTCAAGATCAGGGCATCTGATCAATATATCCTCCATGGCTGCCATACCCTCATCCTTTACGAAGTCACCTGAGGGATCAGCTACAAGCTCGATGTTGGGATACTTTGCTATGGTCTCCTTGAAGCCCCTGGTCCTGTCCTCAGAGTCTGTAGCACCAATGGTTCCCTGGATAACAGCGACCTTACCGGTCTCGCCAAGCTTTGCAGCCATATCATCAGCACATACCTGGCCGATCATGTAGTTGGAGCCTGTGATGGATGCTGTATAAGCATTGTCATCAGAAACCTTTCTGTTTGTCAGCACGAGAGGGATACCTGCATCCATAACCTGCTGAGCTGCAGGAGTCATGGTGTCCTCTGTAACGGGGCACATGATGATGGCATCAACGCCCTGGCTCAGAAGGTCCTCAACGTTTGCTGTCTGGGTGGTAGCATCGTTCTTTCCATCGGTAACGATGATCTCCCAGTTAAGTCCCTGCTCTGCTACATACTCCTCAAGCTGCTCAACACCGGCTACACGGTAAGCAACGGAGAGCTTGTTCTGGGAAAATCCGATCTTCATCGGGGTGTCCTTTGTCCACTCCTCTGATGCTGCCTCTTCTGCAGCTGCCTCTGTGTCCTCAGCTGCTGCCTCTTCTGCAGCTGCCTCAGTTGCTGCTGCAGTGGTCTCCTCCTCTGCGCTGCTTCCGCAGGCTGCAAGTGAAGCTGCCATGGCCATAGCCAGAACTGCTGCCAAAATTCTCTTCTTCATAAGATCCTCCTTAAAATATAACTTATGTTTTTTATCGTTTCGCTACTTTAAATGCTTATTTCGCTACTTTAACCCTTCTGAATACATCCGATGCAACTGCCAGGATGATGATGCCGCCCTTGAATATGTACTGCCAGTAGGGGCTTACACCCAGCAGGTTGAGGATGTTGTTAAGTACACCAAGGAGCAGGACTCCTACCAGTGTCATAAGCTGGTTTCCATAGCCACCGCTCATGGCCGTTCCGCCTATAACAGTGGCTGCTATGGCATCTGAGTGATAGTCAGATCCAAGTGAAGGCTCACAGGATCCAAGCCTTGCGGTACCTACAACCGCTGCAACTGCTGCCAGCACGCCGCTGATCACATATACGGAAATGATTATCTTTCTGACATTTATACCTGAAAGCCTTGCGACCTCCTTGTTTCCTCCTACCGCATATATCGATCTGCCGAACTTTGTCCTAAGGCATACGAAGAAAGCTATGGCAACTATGATCAGATATACATAAACCTGTATGGGAACCCCCAGGAAGTAGCTCTGGCCGATGGCATTGTAGGCCTTGGACACGCTTTGTATGGGAGTACCGTTACTTACCATGTTTGCAAGTCCGCTGAGTATGATGGACATGGCCAGGGTCATTATGAAGGCAGGCATCCCCCTGTATATCATGTAGCCATTAACTATGCCTATGACTGCTCCAAGGGCGAGGCCGACTGCTATGGCGGGTATCCATCCGATATAGGGCATTACGAACATTATGCTCATGCCGCAGAAGCAGAATATCGTACCTACAGACAGGTCTATATGGCCTGATACTATTACAAAGGTCATGCCTACGGCTATGATACCGTTTATCGTTACCTGTCTCAGAACGTTTGTGATGTTTCTGGGCTGGAGGAAGAGCGGCTGCAGAACAGCTGCAGCTACCAGCAGCACTATCAGCATGATGACTATGCCATATTTCTGAGAAAATACCTTAACCTTTTCCTTATTCATTAGACTTACCTCCGATCGCCGCCTGCATCAGCGTTTCCTCTTTAATATTATTTCCCTCAAATTCGCCCTCTATGACGCCGTCATGCATGACTATGACACGGTCACTGACACCAATGACCTCTGGAAGCTCCGAAGATACCATGATCACAGCAGCTCCATTGTTGGCTATCTCTCTCATGAGCCTGTATATCTCGGCCTTGGCTCCTACGTCTATTCCCTTCGTAGGCTCGTCGAATATATAGATCTTGGCATCAGTGAAAAGAAGCTTTCCTACTATGACCTTCTGCTGATTCCCTCCGCTGAGCTCTCCGACTATCTTGTTTTCATCAGGAGTCTTGATATTGATCTGCTCTATATATTTCTTTGATACCTGGCGTTCCTTACGAAGATCAAGCAGCTTGAACCTGTCAAATATCCCCTTTATGTTTGCCAGAGATATATTTGTATTTATGGAAAAAATCTGCACAAGGCCCTGATTCTTTCTGTCCTCAGGCCCATAGGCTATACCGGCGTTTATCGCGTCTCCGGCATTTCTGAGGCTGATCTCTCTGCCCTCGATAAATACCTTTCCTGTAACATCGTTCATGGCTCCATATATTGACATCATGGTCTCAGAGCGTCCGGCACCTATGAGCCCTGCAAAGCCAAGTATCTCCCCGGCATAAGCTGTAAAGCTTACATTCTTGACCAGTTTCCCCTGAGACAGGTTTTCTACCCTGAGCATCTCCCTTCCGCGTTTGCCGTTCTTAGGCGGATAGTAGTTTTGAAGCTCTCTGCCAACCATGGCTCTGACCACGTCGTCCCTGGTGATGTCCTTTGTCACAAGAGAAGCACTGTTTTCTCCATCCTTCAGTACCTCCATGCGATCAGTGATCCTGAAAAGCTCCTCCAGCTTATGTGAGATATATATGATGGCAATGCCCTTCTGCTTGAGCTGCATGATGATGTCAAACATATATTCGATCTCACGGTTTACAAGGGAGCTCGTAGGCTCATCCATGATCAGGACCTTTGCCTCATTTATCTGTGTAGCCCTGCATATCTCGACCATCTGGCACTGAGCTATGCTCAGATCTC
>CALWET010000052.1 GCA_944377385.1 uncultured Lachnospiraceae bacterium
CTATCCTGAGCTTCTTGGCACGGTTATATATGTCTATGACCAGGAGGTTGTCAAGAAGCAGGTTCTTTATGAAATTATCCTTGTCGAACCTTTCACGGTAAGCAATGTTGAGGCTCTCAAGCTGCATGGCGCACAGTCTGAGGGCAGCTCTGGAGTTTGCCTCATTTATGGATGCCAGCACCACATATTCAGGCTCATGTTCATTGAATACCTTGTACATGAGCAGATCGCCCGCAGACTGCTCCACGGCATCAGACATGGCAAAGGCCTCGATGAAGCGCTCATTTACGTCTCTTATCTCGCCTGTATGATTCAGTATCTTGCCATTCGTGTCACACACTGCCAGAGAGGTGTGCATGATCGAGGATATACCATCCAATGTGCTCTGGATTACCTGACCTCCTAGCATAATTTGCCCCCTATCTTAATTGTGAATATGCACAAAATACATATTGTATTTTATACTTAAAGTATAATCAATGCAATATTTCCTCGACAAACTTAACAAATTTTTCGTAAATTTTTGTGCACATTTATGAGGCGTCTGCTTAGATCTCCTATCTGTATCTACTATATGCAGAGCTGATCCTTTATCTTTCCGAAGGCAGCCTCCTTTATCCCGCTTACATTCATGATCTCTTCGATATATCCAAAGCCTCCGTAGGTCTCACGATATTCTATTATCGCCCTGGCCCTGGCCTCTCCTATGCCCTTGAGCTCCATAAGCTCCTCCATGGAAGCTGTATTTATGTTTACCTTCCTGCTCTGGCCCTCCGATGCTTCCTGGACCCCTGGGGCCTCCTGGGCTCCTGAGGCTTCCTGAGGTTCCCGCCCCTTGCTGTTTGCTGGCGCAGGCTCTGCCTCGGCTCCGCTTCCTCCGGGCTCCGTGCTGTCCTCACGGAGCATTGCTGAAAGCTCATCCCTTAGCTTTCCTATCTCATTTTCCACTATGGAGCTGACCTCCTCCCTCTGGAGGCTGCTCAGGCCTGAAAGCTCAGAAAGCTCCAGGCTGCTGTCCCCCTCTCCCGAAAGCAGCTCCAGCTCCCAGTCATTTGGCTCTTCTCCTGTGTCCTTGTCCCTCGTATCCACCTGTTCGCTGGCGGAAAGCCCCTGCAGCAGGCCTGCTCCCTCGCCCATAAGCACATAAAAAGCAGCCGATATGATAAAACCGGCTGCTATGACTGTCATCTTTATGATCTGCAATTTTTTCATGCGATTTCCGACCTGCGGAGATCACTGGCCCATATGGGTATCATACCAAAATCCCCGGGCCATTACAAGGTATTTCATAACCCGGCATCCTTCATAGCCCGGCATCCCATCCTTGGGAGCCTGGCTCCAGCCTGGGGATCTCAGTCCACCATCTTCAGATTCCTGTACCTCTTATGCAGCCATTCATCCGTATAATGCTCATCCACATATTCCTCGGCCCAGTTTGTAGGCGGCACTCCATCATCCCTTACATTCATTCGATAAAGGGCTGCACTGCTTACTGCCATATCAAAAAGAAGGAACAAAAGCAGCACATAGGTGGCTATCTTTCCAAAAAGTATGGGCAGCCTTTCTATGGCCTTGCTCATCCAGGGATAGACTATCTTTATCCATACCAGAGCTGCCAGTCCCCAGAAAAAGCAGTAGGTAAGGTTTATACGTCCATTCAGATTAAATCTCATGTGGCTGTAGTCCCAGAACACACAGCCAAATACCTTTTCACTGAACACGGAGCATATATATTCAAAGGCTCCTCCAAGTATGGTGCCCGCAATGAATATATACCTGTCATCCTTGTCTATGAGCCGGTGCAGCGTCCAGGTCAGCAGCATGCCTCCAAGTCCCCATACCACGGAAAACTGTCCTATGACCAGGGAGCTGCGGCTCATCCACTCTCCTGAGGTCAGGCCCACAAATATGAACTCTATGATGTCTCCCAGTACACTGCAGATCAGGAATACCCAGAAAAGCTTATAAAAGCCAAAGCCATCGGCAAAGACCTTTTTGCCTCTGTCCTGGTGCTCCGCAAGCTCTATTTTAGGCCTTGCGGCATGTCTGACCACATGCTCCCTGGCATCCTTGTATTTGCCCCAAAGCTCCTTGGGCCTGCCGTTGAAACGATCTTTCAGATCCATATTCACCTCTCTGCCGCTCTGAGCCAGAGCTCTCTCAGCTCAGCCACCTCAAATCTGTACTTTGAATTACAGAAATGGCATACTGCCTCCACTGGCTGTCCTTCATCTATCAGGCTCTTTATATCCTTCTTTCCTATGCTGAGGATGGCTCTTTCCATCCGCTCCCGGGAGCAGTCGCAGTGAAATCTTACCTGCTGCCTGCTGTTGATCTCAGGCTCCATATCAGAGAGCAACAGATTCATGATATCCTCGGGTCCCATGCCCTCATCCAGACAGCTGGTCACGCTCTTCATGGATGCAAGCCTTTCCTCAAGCCGGGAAAGCACCTCCTCATCGGCTCCAGGCATCAGCTGTATGATAAAGCCACCGGCCTGCCTGACGGTATTTTCTTTGTTCATCAGTACACCCAGGGCTACAGACGAAGGTATCTGCTCTGATGCGGCAAAATAATAGGTCAGATCCTCGGCTATCTCTCCGGAAACGAGGGGTATCTGGCCGGTATAGGGCTCCCTAAGTCCAAGATCCTTTATGACAGACAGGGTACCCGCTCCCACTGCTCCGCCTACATCCAGCTTTCCCTGGCTGTTTGCAGGTATCAGCACCAGATTTTCCATGGGATATCCCTTTACATCTCCCTTTGAATCCGCAACCACGGTCATGCCCCTTACCGGGCCCTCGGATTCTATCCTGAGGGTGACCGTATCCTGTTCTCCCTTCAGGTCCGCACCCATCAGCAGAGCTCCCGTGGCCAGTCTCCCAAGGGCTGCCGTCACCACCGGCGAGGTATTGTGCGCTCTTCTCAGCGCCTCCACCGTATCCCTGTCCGATATAAAGAAGGCCCTGATCATGCCGGACATGGCAGTGACCCTCAGTATGTGATCATTTTCAAACATCCTGTCTCCTTTTATGCTCCAAGGAAATCCTTGCAGACACGCCTGTAGGCCTCCACCGGATCCTCAGCCTTCGTTATGGGCCTGCCGACTACTATATAATCAGTGCCTATGGCCCTGGCATCCGAGGGAGAGGTGACCCTGACCTGGTCCTGGACCTCAGCTCCAGGATAGCGTATGCCCGGCGTAACAGTCAAAAACTCCTGGCCGCAGGCCTTTTTTACCATGGCAGCCTCCAGGGGAGAGCATACCACTCCATCCAGCCCTGCCTCCTTTGTATTTTCCGCATATCTGACTATGGTATCATTTATGGATGCATTTATCAGAAGCTCCTTTTGCATGCGCTCCTCAGATGTAGAGGTAAGCTGGGTCACGGCTATCAAAAGAGCTCTGTCCCTTCCTGCTTCTTTTGCTCCCTCCTCGAGGCCCTCCAAGGCATACTTCATCATCTCAATGGTCCCTGCGGCATGGACATTTGTCATATCCACACCAAGCAGAGCCAGGTTTTTCATGGCCTTCTTCACCGTCATGGGTATGTCGTGAAGCTTGAGATCAAGGAATATGCTGTGTCCCCTTTCCTTTATCTCTCTTACTATGTCAGGACCCTCGCCGTAAAAAAGCTCCATACCTATCTTTACGAAGGGCTTTTCCTCAGTAAACCTGTCAAGGAAGGAAAAGGTCTCTGCCCTGTCCTTGAAATCCAACGCAATGATAACATCCTTTTTTTTCATGCCGACCTCCCTGCTGCTTGATTCAGATCTCGTTTTTGATAATTACTTTCTGCCCGCTGATGCTTTGCTGTCCTGTGAGATCTCCCCTTGACCGTGCCCGATCAGTGAGCCTTGCCGATAATGTCTGAAAGCCTGTCTATGCCGTATTCCTCCATTTTCAGAGGAAGCTCTCTGATGATGTCATAACAGGCGTAGGGATCCACCAGATTTGCGGCTCCCACCTCCACTGCCGAGGCTCCTGCATACATCATCTCTATCACGTCGTCCGCCGTCTCTATGCCTCCCACTCCTATGATGGGGATATTTACGGCCTCATATACCTGATACACCATGCGTACTGCTATGGGCTTTACAGCAGGCCCCGAAAAGCCTGCTGCCCCTGTGCTGACCACCTTTTTCCCGGTCCTTGGATCTATCCTCATGCCAAGAAGGGTATTGATCAGCACCAGCCCGTCAGCCCCTGCAGCCTCACAGGCCGAAGCTATGGCCGTGATATCCGTCACATTTGGAGACAGCTTCATATATACGGGCTTTTTACAGGATCGCTTTACCGCCTCACACACGCTGGCTGCCTGGGCAGGATCCTGGCCAAAGGCCATTCCTCCTCCATGAACATTAGGACAGCTGATATTTATCTCAAGGATCCCTATGTCGGGAAGCTCATCAAAGCATGAGGCCGTATATACATAGTCGTCTATGGAAAAGCCCGAGATGTTTGCTATCGAGGGCTTATGGAATACGCTCCTGAGCTTTGGAAGCTCCTCCTCCATGACCTTTTTCACTCCCGGGTTCTGAAGGCCTATCGCATTTATCAGGCCCTCCCTGCACTCGGCTATCCTGGGGAGAGGGTTGCCGTAGCGGGGCTCCCTGGTGGTCCCCTTTAAGGCAATGCTGCCAAGCATGTTTATGTCGTAATATTCTGAAAATTCATAGCCAAAGCCAAAGGTCCCCGAGGCGGGTATGACCGGATCGTCAAGCCTCCAATCTCCAAGGCATACGCTCATGTCACGAAGGCCTGAGCCCTTTTTTGCGCCTGATCTCTCAGTCATCGAAGCTCACCTCCCCGCTCTTAAATACCGGTCCGTCCTTGCATATGCGCTTTGTCCCTGAAAGGGTCTCCATGGAGCAGCCCATGCAGGCTCCAAAGCCGCAGCCCATGCGTGCTTCAAAGCTGAGCTCTCCTTCCGCCCCTTTTTCTCTGCACAGCCTGTGTACGGCTCTGAGCATGGGCATGGGACCGCAGCAATAATAATGATCAAAGGAAAGCTCCTTCATGGCATCTGTGACAAAGCCCTTTATGCCTGCGGATCCGTCCACGGTAGTAATGTGTACCTCGGCCCCAAGCTCTGAAAATTCTTTTTCAAAAAACATCTGAGGGCTCTCGTTAAATCCAAGCACTGCCTTGACCGATACGCCTTCTGCCATCAGCCTTTTTGCAAGCCCGTAAAGTGGGGGCACTCCTACGCCTCCTCCAACAAGGACCGCAGTCTCTCCCTTTTTCACAGCACTCAGATCAAAGCCGTTTCCAAGCCCTGTCAGCACGTCCAGCTCAAAGCCCTCCGAAAGCTCCGACATGAGCCTGGTGCCGTCACCCACCACCTTGTAGATGATGTCCAAGCCCTCCTGATCCCAGTCACATACTGAGATGGGGCGACGCAGATAAAAGCCCGGGAGGGCTATGTTTATAAACTGTCCCGGGGCCTTTATATCTCCTGTATCTCCAGAGAGCCTCATCCTGTAGGTCCTGTCGGCTATCTGGCTGTTATACAGTATCCTGTACTTAACCTTTTTATGCATCCTGAACATCCTTTGCTGCTGGAGTAATGTCAGCCGAAGAGCTATCTGCCCTTCCGCTCCTTGCTACCTCAGATATTGATTCCACCACTCCGGCCATGGCTGCCAGATCGCTGGGAATGATGATCTTTGTGGCCTTTCCGTCAGCTGCCTTGGCAAAGGCCTCCAAGCTCTTTATCCTAAGCACTGCCTCGTCAGCACCTGCCTCTCTCAGCATCCTGATACCGTCGGCATTTGCCTGCTGCACAAGCCTGATGGCCTCAGCCTGTCCCTGAGCCTCCTCTGTGCGGCGCTGCTTTTCTGCCTCGGCATGGAGTATGGCAGTCTGCTTGTCAGCCTCGGCATCAAGGATGGCTGCCTCCTTCTTTCCCTCTGCCACAAGCACCGTGGATTTTTTCTCTCCCTCTGCCCTGAGTATGCTCTCTCTTCTCTCACGCTCAGCCTTCATCTGCTTTTCCATGGCATTTTGTATAGCCTCGGGCGGGATGATGTTCTTTAACTCCACCCTGGTCACCTTTATGCCCCAGGGATCGGTCGCCTTGTCCAGGACCTCCCTCATCTTGGAATTGATTATCTCCCTTGAGGTAAGTGTCTCATCCAGATCCAGATCTCCGATGATATTCCTGAGGGTAGTGGCTGTCAGGTTCTCTATGGCTGATATGGGATTTACGATACCATAGGCATAGAGCTTTGGATCCGTTATGAAAAAGAAGATGACGGAATCGATGCGCATGGTGACATTGTCCTTTGTGATCACGGGCTGAGGCGGAAAGTCTGCCACCTGCTCCTTGAGATTTACCCGCCTGGCCACCCTGTCGATGAAGGGCACCAGCATATGCACTCCGTTCTCCCAGGTAGTAAGATAGGATCCCAGCCGCTCTATGACATAGGCATTTGCCTGGGGCACTATCTTTACACAGCTGGCAAGCAGCAGTATCAGTATGATGAAAAGAATGAAAATGATCAGAAAATTATTTGTGAACATGGCTGTTCTCCTCCGAAACTCAGTCCTGTTTGCCGCAGTCAGACACGCCGTCCTCCGGCGTCTCAGCCTTTACTATCCTTTCTACGATCAGCTTGACTCCGTCTATCCTTTTTACGATCACAAACTCTCCCTCGGGCACGGTGCCGGCCTTTGACTCTGCTCTGGCCGTCCACTCCTGTCCGTCCACCAGCACAAGCCCCTCCTCAAGGCCGTTATCTATGGCCTTTATGACCCGGCCCTTCCTGCCTATGACCCTGTCGGCATTCGTGGGCACGCTGTGGGCCCTCGTGATCTTTTCTCCCTTTATCTTGAACAGGATCAGGGTCACCATGGAACACAGGGCAAACACAATGAGCTGCAAAAGCTCACCTGCTCCCAGGATAGAACAGAGCATGGCAGCCAGAGCCCCCACCGCAAACCATATCGAGACCATGGCCAGGGTGGCGAGCTCCAGAGCTGCCGCAGCTATAAATAATATGAACCAGAATAATGTCATATGTCGATCCAAAAGCTCAGTTCTCTATAATGCAGGAACTTAGTCTGAAAGCACAAAGCAGGCTGCCGAGCATACGCCAAGGGGCATTACGCTCTCATCCACATCGAACTTGCCGTTGTGATGGGCTGCTCCGCTGCCCAGCTCGTCGTTCTTTATTCCAAGAAAGGCCAGCACACCGGGACACTTTTCCATATATCTGCCATAGGTCTCGGAAGCAAACCACCTGTCAGCATATCCAAGACAATCCTCTCCGCAGGTCTCGGCTACAGCCTTCTGTACCCTTTCGCTGATGGCCGCATCATTCACTACCGGCAGCAGGGCTATCTTGTGAGTATCCATGAACTCCACTCCGCAGCCAAAGCTGTCAGCAGTATCCTTCATGATCTTTGTAATGAAGTCAAAGGCCTTTTCGCCTTCCTCCACATTGAAATATCTTCCGCTTCCCTCCAGGACAGCCTCCTCGGGGATGACATTGTACTGGCTGCCAGCGGCAAATTTTGAAAAGCCCAGGGTCACGGTCTCGCCGGCCGTTATCTTGTTTACCATGGCAGAATCCACCATGGAAAGGGCATGTACCGCAGGAGTAATGGGGTTGAGGGCCTGATCCGGCCTTGAGCCATGGCCTGCACGTCCCTTGAACACCACGCCCATCCTGAGCATTCCTGCCATACGGGGGCCTGCCTGTACATCTACCTTTCCGGCCTCCAGATTGTTCAGCACATGCATGCCATAGCACTCATCTATCTGATAATCCTTGAGGGCCTCCATCATGGATGCTATACCGCAGTTGGTCTCCTCACCCTCCTCAAAGCAGCAGTACACCTTTCCCTGGAGCCTGTCCTTAAAATGAAGCAGCAGCTTCATGGTGCCAAGGAGCACTGTCATATGGACATCGTGTCCGCAGGCATGGCAGCGGCCGGGCTCCTTTGATACGCATACCTTTGCATTTCCGGAAAGATTGACCTCCTCTTCCTGAACAGGCAGTGCATCTATGTCGGCCCTGAGCAGTCTGCTCTTTCCAGGCTTTGACCCCTCTATGAAGGCTATTATGCCTGTGCCGGGCACGAGCCTGTATTCGAGCCCCATCTTCTCGATCTCCTCTATAAGGATCTTCCTGGTGTCCTGCTCCTCTCCTGAAAGCTCCGGATGCTCATGGAAACGGCGTCTCGTGCTGACCATATAGTCCTGGAGCGACTCGGCATACCTTGTTATCTCATTGTCCTTCATTTTTAAATACTCCTCTCCCATAACATTTTTACTAATTATACCACGTCAGACAGCAGCTTCTCTACCCCATATTTATAAAGTTCCCGCATGCGCTCATATCTGCCCTTGAGGAACAGCCATCCGAAAAGTGCCTCCAGGCCTGTGGCCCTTCTGTAGTCCGTGATGCTCTGGTGCTTTGCGGCAGTCTGGGACCTGGTATTGCGTCCCCTTTTAAATACGGCCTCCTCTTCCTCGGTAAGCATGTCCTTGAGTATATAGGACAGCTCAGACTGGGAGGCGGCATTGACCACATCGGTCACTCGCTTATGGAGCTTTTCCACCTTCAACGAGCCTTGTTCTGCCATATAAAGCCTGGTCATGAGCTCAAACACTCCATCCCCTATATAGGCCAGGCTCAAAGCAGGAAGCTCCTGCCTTATGTCTGCTTCAAAAGGGCTCCGGCAGCTGCCGGAGCCCTCAGGCCCAACGCCGGACCCCTCTTTCAAGCCCTTATTCATTTCAGGGCCTATGTCTTTTATCTCTTTACTGTCTATACTGTCATCCCTGTCTTTTTCCAGGCTCATACTCTCTTCCACTTTACGCCCTCTCTCGTGTCCTCCAGGACTATGCCCATGTCAAGGAGCTGCTGCCTGATGGCGTCTGCCCTGGCAAAATCCCTGGCCTTGCGGGCCTGGCCTCTCTCCTCTATCAGCCTTTCCACTTCCTCGTTAAGAGCCTCCGTCTTTCTGTCGGTCCTGACTCCCAGCACTCCGTCCACCAGAGCATGTATGACCTCAAGGAGCCTTTGTATATACTGCTTTGAGGAGGCTTCCGAGCTGCCTGCGTTTGCCTCTCTGATGATCTCATAGACCGCAGATTCGGCATTTGCAGTATTGTTGTCATCCTCCATGGCCTCTTCAAAGGCCTTTACATATCCCTGCACGGTCTCAAGGGAGGCCTGCTCCTCTGCGGACAGCTCCCTGTCTTCGACCTTTTCTGAAAGCTCCTTCAGCTTGTCCGTGCAGTTGAGTATACGCTCATAAGCCGCCTTTGACTGCTCCATAAGCTCCTTTGAAAAATTAAGGGGCGTCCTGTATTGGGCGCTGAGGATGAAAAGCCTGAGGACCATGGGGTCGTACTGGGAAGTGATGTCCCTGACCGTAAAGAAATTGCCCTCGGACTTTGACATCTTTTTATTGTTTATGTTTAGGAAGCCGTTGTGCATCCAGTAGTGGCAGAATGGCTTGCCGCTGGCGCCCTCTGACTGAGCGATCTCATTTTCATGGTGAGGGAATATAAGATCCTCTCCTCCTGCATGTATGTCTATGGTCTCCCCAAGATATTTCCTGCTCATCTCAGAGCACTCTATGTGCCAGCCGGGGCGTCCGTCGCACCAGGGTGACTCCCAATAGGGCTCCCCCTCCTTCTTGGGCTTCCAGAGTACAAAGTCGTTGGGATTTTTCTTCTGCTCCTCGCCGCTTACCTTCAGGGACCTGAGGCCTGACATCATCTCGTCCAGGTTTTTGTGGCTCAGCTTGCCGTAATCAGGATCGGATTCCACTGAAAAATACACTGTACCGTCCTCAGCCACATAGGCATGTCCGTTGTCGATGAGCTTCTGTATCATCTCGATCATGCCGTCTATCTCCTTTGTGGCCTGGGGATGGACCGTGGCAGGCTTTATGTTCATATCTGCCATATCCCTTTTACACTCTTTTATATAGCGCTCTGATATGACCTCGGGAGCCACGCCCTCTGCCTTTGCCGCATTTATGATCTTGTCATCCACGTCCGTGAAATTAGAGACATAATTGACCGTATAGCCCTTGTATTCAAGATACCTCCTGAAGGTATCAAATACTATCATGGGCCTGGCGTTTCCGATATGTATGAGATTATATACCGTAGGGCCGCATACATACATGCTGACCCTGCCCTCCTCTATGGGGACGAAATCCACCTTACGACGCTGCATGGTATCAAAGATCTTCATAATCAAACCTCTCTGCTGTTATAAAGCGACAAAGCCGCTGAAGGCCGCAAATACGGCCTTATCCGCACTTAGTGCATTATATCATATGAAGCGGAAACTTAAAAGAGCCGGAGCAGGCTCCGGCTTATCTTCTTTCATCAAGCAGGCACACCGCATGGACAGCTATGCCAAGGCCCTCACCGGTAAATCCCAGTCCCTCCTCCGTGGTAGCCTTTATGCTGATCCTGCCCATGTCTGTTTCGAGAGCCTCTGAAAGGCAGGCCCTCATGCTGTCTATATAGCTCCTGAGCTTTGGCCTCTCGCAGAGCACGGTCACATCCAGATTTGAAAGCATGTATCCCTGCTCCTCCATCAGTCTGCGTACCCTGCGTAGAAGCTCGATGCTGCTGGCTCCCTTGTAGGCGGGATCAGTATCCGGAAAATGCAGGCCGATGTCTCCCAGAGCACAGGCTCCGAGTATTGCATCCATGACTGCATGGGTCAGCACATCCGCATCCGAATGGCCCAGGAGCCCAAGCTCATAGTTTATCTCCACTCCTCCAAGTATCAGCTTCCTGTCCTCAGCAAACCTGTGGACATCATATCCATGTCCTATCCTCATGTCTCCTCCACCAGATTCCCTGTCAGCGCACGAGCTTTAGCTGTCCGGGCACACATCGCAGGCTCAGATCCGTCTGATACTTGCAGCTCTCTCCGTCCGTATGCACGGCCATGGGCCTGTCCGTATGTATCCTGAGCTCCCTGCATTCAAAAAATCTCACTCCGTTCTGCTGCCTCAGGCTCCTGCTCCTTGCCCTGAGCAGTGCCATTACGAGCTTTAGCTTATTCCTGGTGCTGACTACACAGATCGACAGCCTTCCATCCCTGGGATCCGCTGCCGGAGCAAAGCGAAAGCCCCCTCCCTCACAGGGACAGATATGGGCTGAAATGAATAATATATGATTGAACTCCACCTTCCTGCTGTCATCCAGGATAATGTAGCCTCTGACGGGCCTTGCGGACAGGAACTCTCGTATGCCTGTCAGCAGATAACCAAGCCTGCCCTTTTTGCATATGCTGCTGCAGCCCTCCTTGCGTCCATGCAGCAGGGAATGGCATACGGCAGCGTCAAAGCCTATGCCTGAGCTGACCACGAACCTGCGTATGCAGCCGCTGTCACCGCAGCTCAACACACCGTAATCCAGCTTTTCCACCTTGCCGTCGCTCAGTACTCTTCGGATATCCTTTTTGATATTTGAAGAAAGTCCAAGGCCCTTTCCAAGGTCATTTCCAGAGCCCGCAGGCAAAAAGCCGAACACAACATCAGAGCGAAGTATGGCCCCGTCTATGACCTCATTTACGGTGCCGTCTCCGCCTATCGTCACAAGATACAGCGGTCCCTCAGGGGCCTCCGTCAGCTCCCTAGCCTTTTCCCTGGCATCTCCCTGCTCCGCCGTGAAATATACCTCATAGTCCAGATTTTTTTTATGCAAATATTTTTTTGTCCTGTTCCAGACCGTAAGCCCTTTTCCCCTTCCGGAGTTTGGATTTACAATAAAGTAAAACATAAAATATCCTCTCGAATTCCTTCGAGAGGATTGTAACACAAATATACACAAAGGTTTATAAAACTTTGATAAAATTTATCAGTCCGTCTGCTGCCTTGCAGCCAGTCTGCGCCTCTGCATCCTTTCCTTCATGTCCTCCGCAGTCAGCGGCTCATATACGACGCTGTACATGGTATAAGCAAGCATGGAGGCTGCCAGCACGTCTACACAGCTGTGCTGCTTGAGGAAGATGGTGGACAGGCATATCAGCACGCAAAGCACTGTGGAAAGCGCCTTGAGAGGCAGGCTGTCCCTGGTCCTTGCACTTTTGAATATGGCTATGTTTATGCCTATGGAGTTATAGACATGTATGCTCGGCAGGATGTTTGTAGGCGTATCTGCCTGCCATATGAAGCCAAGGAGCCGGCAGAACACATTTTTGTCCGGGTCCATCACAGGCCTCAGATCAGTGCCGTTCGGATAGATGGTGCATATAAAGAGGCAGATGAACATGCCGCCGAACAGGAATCTGGACATCCTGGAAAAGATCTCCTGATCCCTGAAATAAAAATACACCCAGGGAAGTATCACATAGGCAAACCACAGGAGATAGGGTACGATGAAATATTCACAAAAGGGTATATAATCATCAAGCCCCACATGTATGATGTGGTAGCCTGTTGTGACCTTCTGCTCAAGGAGCCAGAACCAGAGCAGATATACTGCCGTACACAGCAGAAGCAGGAGCCGCTCTATTTTTCTTTTTTTATCAGTTATCCTTGACATATGCATATCTATATCACTGCCAGTTTGCTTTATCAAGCCCTTTTGCCCTTATTTCACAAAGATTTAAGGAAGTTGCCGTAAAAAAAGAAGCGCATCCGCGCTTCCTGAAGTAGCGGAAGGGAGATTCGAACTCTCGACACTACGGGTATGAACCGTATGCTCTAGCCAACTGAGCTATTCCGCCATATATGTAAAGTGCCATAGGCACGATACCTTTGTATGTAAACATGCTTTCGCATGATACCTTCAAAAATCATGGGGCCTATAGGGCTCGAACCTATGACCCTCTGCTTGTAAGGCAGATGCTCTCCCAGCTGAGCTAAGACCCCAAAGCGTCATATCTGCGACGCTTAAATAGTATATTTAAAAATCGTCGGCTTGTCAAGCTGTTTTTTGATTCAAACCTTTAAGATCAGCAGCCTAATTGAAGCCGTAAAACCTCTGGGTGACCTTGTAGCAAAGCTCCGCCAGCCTGTTTCCAAGTCCCGTATGCATATTGACGCCCATGCCGAACAGATTGTACCTGAGCCTGCGGTAAAGCCAGGGATCTTCCTTTTTGACATAGCTCCACAGCTCTCTTTTTTTCTCCATATTTTCCTCGTTCCTTGAACGTATGGCCAGTATGGAGGATATGGTCATCATGATCTGAAGGTAGCTGAGCATATAGGACCTGAGCTTTTTCGGTTCGATCTTTCTAAGCTCATAGTATCCGAGCATAAGCTTCGTGACCCTGATCTGCTGGTCTATTCGCCCAATCATAACATCCTCATGTACGGACTGGTCCTCCCTGCCTATGAAATACCTGTAAAGGTTCACATCCATGTAATAAAGCCTGTTTGCATGGGGCAGCGGATAGTAGACATAGATATTGTCCACATAAAAGGTATGCTCCGGCAGCCTTATGCCGCAGCCTCTCAGCACCTCGGTCCTGTATATGACAGAGTGCATGAGTATGTACTGTCCCGGCATGAAATGCCGCACATCCTTCCAGGAAAACAGCCTGTCCACCGGAAAGGCCGTCCTGTAGGACATGACCTTCTTATGCTTCTGTCCTACCTTGTCATAGACGAAATTGCAAATGAAGAGATCCGGAGCCTTCTCCTCGGAAAAGGAGGAAAGCCTCTCCAGCACGGACTGAAAGCTCCTTTTATCCAGCCAGTCATCGGAATCCAGTACCTTGAAATAACGTCCCGACGCATTTCTGAGGCCTGTGTTCACAGCCTCGCCATGGCCTCCGTTCTCCTGATGTATGGCCCGGCACCTGTCCGGAAAGCGTCTTTCGTATTCCTTCGCTATATCAAGGGTATCATCCTTCCCTGATCCGTCGTCTATTATGAGGACCTCCACCTGGTCCCCGCCGCTCAATGCGGATTCTATGGCCTTTCTCATATAAGCTGCGGAATTGTAGCACGGTATGGCTACTGACAGAAGCTTCATCACTTACCTCCCTGCATGCCTGCATCCTTGAGATGACTGAAAACTATGTATTCTTTACCTGGCATGCTCTTCTTCATGACTGCGAGAAATATGATTCCCAGCGCCCCGGCAGAGAGCATCACCGCCAGGGATATGACTGCCGAGGAATTTATGACCTCATATACCGGTGCCAGTCCCGGCACCAGCATAAGCGCCTCAAGGATATTCACTGACATATGGGCCAGCACCGAAGCACTGAGCCTGTGCTGCCTTTCATATATGAAAGCAAAGATCATGCCCATGAAAAAGCCGAATATGCCTTGGAGCAGATTAAAATGTATGATGCCAAAAGCAGCCGATGAAAGCGCTGCCGAGAACATAAAGCCGTGGTTGTCCCTGAGCCTCTGAAACAACACTCCCCTAAATACCAGCTCCTCGATGAGAGGCGCAGCTATGATCGTACTGAATATGAGCATCAAAGGACTGAGTTTGCCAAGGCTTGTATGCCCACCCATAAGCTCAAGGGCACTTCCAGGGCCTCCGACTCCGCCGACATCGCTGATGATGTCCACGGCCATGAGCCTCATATGAAGGGCCGATGCTATATGTCCGGTAAGGAAATTGAAAAATATCGCCGTGCTCAGGCTCAGAGCCACTATGAGGCCTGGTCCTGCTATCCTTCCAAAGCTTGAGAGCAGTCCCTTTATGCCTGCCCAGGCCTTTGCCTCCTCCATGTTAAAGCGGTACTGCCCTCCCAGAGCAGGCTTTGCCTCCACCCTGTATTCCCAGTCCTCCCTGTAGAAGTCCTTGAGAAAATGCGGTATCTTTATAAGTCCCGCCACGGCAGGTATGATCAGCTCCTCATTGTTGAAAAGGAAATGATCTATGCTGATCAGCACTGTAAGCCCGGACCTTTCACTCAAAAATGAAAAGCCGAGAAACAAAAGTGCAAGCACCAGCTCCACCACTACCACTCCGGCTACGTACAGCAAAAAAGGTGACAGTACATACATGGGCCCTCTTGTCTTTGTCGCCTTGAATTCCATATCCCCCACTCCTTTTGCCGCTTCCAGCCTTTCCTGGCTAAAGCAGCATATATTTTCTGGCCGTCTCCAAAAGGCCTGTGCCTGAGACCATGGCCATCCTCTGAAGGTAACGGTGGGCTTCTTCCTCTCCGATACCCTTTTCCTCCATAAGCTTTTCCTTTGCCTCGGAAATGAGCCTGAGCTCCTCCGGTGTACGTCCTGACCTGCCGAGCCTCTGCTTTTTCTTTCTCTCCCTGCGCAGGCTCTCCCGCCTCTGCTCAAGCTCCCTGAGCCCCTCGGAAAACTCCGAGGCCCTGAGAGGCAGCTCCAGCATGCTTATCCTCCCGGCTCCGCAGAGCTCGTTCCTTGCAGCAGGGGAAGCTATCAGCAGCATGTCAAAGCTTTCAGGCATATTTCTGCAAAGCTCGGAAAATATCATGTCGCTCATCCTGTAGCCGCAGATCAGTATGCCGCTTCCAAGCCTGTCACAGGCCTCCAGCGCCCTGGCTCCGGACACGCAGGAATAAGCCACACGATGACCGTTGCGGCTTAAAAGGCTCCTGATGACATCCACGTCTTTGTGATTATAAAAGCACACAACGATATTTGAAAGCATCTTGCTCCGATCAGTATTTATAGAGGTATCTGGAGACCTCCCAAGGGGAGACCTGCTTTATGTAGTCCTCCCATTCACTGAGCTTTGCCTCCAGGAATTTTTTGTATATCGTATCTCCCAGGACCTCCCTGATAAAGGGATCCTTTCTGTACTCCTCTATGGCCTCTCCAAGATTTTTGGGCAGCGACCCCCTGCTCACGCCCTCCGGCTCCGGCATCTCGCCTCTTTCTATGCCTTCAAGCCCCGCAGAAAGTATGAGTGCAAGGGCAAGATAAGGGTTACAGGAAGGATCAGGGCTCCTGAGCTCTACCCTGACCTTGTTGGGATTTGTATGGGATATCCTGATCAGGGAACCCCTGAAAGTCCCCGCAGACCAGCTTATGTCCACCGGCGCATCATATCCCGGTGTCAGCCTCTTGTAGGAATTGACCAGGGGATTCAGTATCGGGGACATGCCGGTTATGTGCCTCATGATGCCGGCTATGAAATGGTAACCCTTTTCAGAAAGCCTGTACCTGTCCCCAGCATCAAAGAATATGCTCTGTCCATCCCTGTCATATATGCGCATGTAAAAATGTATGCCCGAGCCGTTCACGCCCTCCTTGGGCTTTGGCATGAAGGTGGCATACATGCCGCTGCGCTTTGCCAGCATCTTGATAAGTATCTTAGCCGTG
>CALWET010000053.1 GCA_944377385.1 uncultured Lachnospiraceae bacterium
TTATGTAAAATTTGCATGTTGTCTGACGTAATAACAAGGACATCAGCCTCGGTAGCTCAGTTGGTAGAGCAATGGACTGAAAATCCATGTGTCGCTGGTTCGATTCCTGCCTGAGGCACTTGGATAAATGAATATTTTATCTTTTTTTGCGCGAGTGGCTCAGTGGTGGAGCGTCGCCTTGCCAAGGCGAAGGTCGCGGGTTCGATCCCCGTCTCGCGCTTTTTCTTGTCCGTAAAATAAGTTTTTTCTAAAGCGAATGTTCTTTGGAACATTCACTGAACATTCAAAAAAGAAAGTTCGATCGCTTCTATTTTATCTCTTCTTTGAATGAAGATCACCTCTACTGTCCGGATAAAGAATTGTAGGTCCTTCGACTATGACTATATATCCAGCATCGCCAAATAGATATGCGACTCCGTTGACGGATATCATGTTTTTGATCCGTATAGGAGTGCTTTAGACGCTTTGGACATTTTTTATAAAGACTAAATATTCATAAATTGTGATTGACGTGAGGGATATATCCCACTATACTATAACTGTGAGAGGATATTTTTATGTTTGAAATAGAAACTTATGTAAAAGAAAATGGAGAAGATCCAGTTACAGAGTTTCTTCAGAAACTTAATCCTAAGATGAAAGCAAAGTTAATTTTTGAATTAGATCTTCTGGCGGAATTTGGGAACCGTCTTAGAGAACCATATTCAGCGCCAATTGGAGATGGGATTTTTGAATTGAGAGCAAAGGTAGGCTCAGATATATCAAGAGTCTTTTATTTTTTCATAATTGGAAATAAGATAATCCTGACGAATGGTTTTATAAAGAAACAGCAGAAGACTCCCCAAAAAGAAATTGCATTAGCCAAGAAATACAGGGAGGACTATATCAGGAGGTATGGGAAATGAAATATAGTGATTTAAAGAAGATGCTTTTAGAAGAGGAAGAAGTTAAAAAAGAATATGAAGCTCTTGAACCAGAATACCAGCTCATTAGGGAAATCATAAAAGCGAGGGAAGAACAGTCTATCTCACAACAAATGCTGGCGAACTTAACTGGAATTGATAGGGCGGATATTAGCAAAATTGAAAATGGTAATGCAAATCCTTCGTTACGTACTATGAAACGTCTTGCAACAGGTTTGGGAAAGAAACTTAGGATAGAATTGGTATAAAAATTAGATACACCGCTTCCTCCTTTCCATATACTCCAGGAACTTCCCGACAACAGAGACGTAAGGGATAATATGGCTGAGTTCAAGCTTCTGATCAAATATCCCAGTCTCACTCCCTATATGTTTGCCTTTGTAGAAATGAAGCCCTCCACCCTGAGCGGCATGATGGATGTGGCAAAGCGCGACTGCAGTTTTCGTGATGAGACTGATCTCATACTGAATTATTATCAGCCTCTCCATGACAACTTTGGTATAGGCAGCAACAGTATAAGCTCCATCATCAAAAAGGCTGAAAAGAAGGCAAGGCAGAACCAGCTCCTGAATGAGATCGACAAGCGGCTTGGCAGAGACGGCAAGGTCAAATTCCCTTCATTCCTTGTGGAGCTCATACACTATCTGATATACTGGCCGATATTTGCAGTCTATCTGGTATTTGAGATTCCAAAGGTCATAGTCACAAGGCTGACAAGATATCCCAAGCTCCTTTTTGCGGCTATGCTCCTGCTGCTAAATCTCATACTGCCTAAACATATACACTGGCTGGATAATATCCTCGTGCTGTTCAATATCCCCTTCAAGGACAGATGGCAGCTTTATTTGCTGAAGTTTTATGGATATATCCCGGAAGAGCCTGTTATGGATTATATTACCAAAACGGCGATCCTGCTGGCAGCCTATCTGGCAGTCTACCTTGTTTCAGCACTGCTGCTTACCTCCCTGGCAAAGCACTTCCTGAACGATTTCAACAAGCGTTTTGACTGGGTGGCATAGAGCGTACCTTTGGCCGTATGCTGGATACCATGAAGAGCAAGACCATCGAGCTTTACAAGTCCAGCTCAGGCACGGCAGGACTGCTGATAAAAAAGCTGCCTCATATAATCATAAATATCATATGTCTGGTCTTTGTACTCATTATCCTGTGGTTTGGAGGCTCACGCCTTGATCGTATGAATCGATATATGCCAAATGTCTTTGGCCTATTCATCGAAAGCCTCTTAGAGGGCTCCGACAGGACCGATGCCATAGTGGAGACAGAGGAAGAAACTGAGGAAGCACTCCCTGATATCATCATCACCATCACTGCCTCAGCAGCCAATATAAGGACTGCTCCTGGAACCAACAGTGATGTGATCACCACAGCGGTACAGGGAACTGTATTCATCGGTACAGGCAATGTATCCCAGACTGAAAGCGGCACACTCTGGTACGAGCTCTGGCTCGATGAGGAAAGGACTCAGACGGGATGGGCCAGCGAGACCGTGCTCTCGTTGTCATCCAGCTCTGAATAAGGCTTCAGCAGAACGCCCGTATTTTTGATCGAATTTATAAGGAGCTTTGCTTCAATCCATGGAGGATCTGACCTATCTTTACGAAAACTGTATGCTATGTCCCCGCTGCTGCGGCATAAACAGACGGGCGAACAAAGGCCTGTGCGGTCAGGGAACTGAGATCAGGGCTGCCAGAGCTGCCCTTCATTTCTGGGAGGAGCCCTGTCTCAGTGAAAATGGAGGCAGCGGCGCAATATTTTTTACAGGCTGTACACTTAAATGCTGCTATTGCCAGAATTACGATATCAGTCAGCAAGATCACGGACAGGTCATTTCCCCGGACAGGCTATATGAGATCATGTTTGAGCTGAAGGACCAGGGAGCACAGAACATAGACCTGATCACACCGACTCATTTCCTGCCATCCATACTGCCGGTTCTGGAAAAGGCGAAGCCCCGGCTTGGCCTTCCGATCGTTTATAACTGCGGAGGCTATGAACGCCCAGAGGTGCTGCACATGCTGGAGGGCTATGTGGATATATATCTGCCGGATCTGAAATATTTCTCATCGGAGCTATCCGGCAGATATTCAAAGGCTCCGGATTACTTTAAGTATGCCTCCCAAGCCCTTGTGGAAATGATAAGACAATGCGGAAAGCCTGTATTTGATACTGACGGCAGTCTGCAAAAGGGCGTGATCATCCGCCACATGGTGCTTCCCGGACAAAAGGAGGATTCAATAAGGCTGCTTCACTGGCTGAAGGAAGCACTGCCCCAGGGCAGCTGGCTCATAAGCCTTTTGAGCCAATACACTCCCTTTTTCCATGCCTCCGAGCATCCTGAGATAGATCGCAGGCTGACTACCTATGAATATGAAAAGGTAGTGGATACTGCCCTGTCCCTTGGCCTTGACCTTGGCTATATGCAGGAGCGCAGCAGTGCCAGGGAGGAATACACGCCTGCCTTTGATATGGAGGGACTGTAAAGCCCTAAGAGGGGCTGTTGAATAAAGCACGGGCTTTATGACATTCAAGTACAATCAAAACAAACATTCAAAAACAAAACACAAAATAGCTCAGAGCCTTATATACTTGGCTCTGAGCTATCTTTATCACAATGGACTATACGGGACTTGAACCCGTGACCTCCACACTGCCAGTGTGGCACGCTCCCAGCTGCGCCAATAGCCCATGCAGGGAGTAGTATACCATATCCTGACAGATTTTCAAAGTATTTTTATCAGCTTTCTGCATTATGCTTTATCATCTTTCTGCATCATGCTCAGTTTTTGTATTGTCTTCTGCGTGAGCATCCTTTTCTGAAGCCGTCTCGTCAATAGCCTTCGTTCCACCGGCAGCCTCCCCATCCTTCAGGGCCTTCTGCTGGGCCTCGGTCTGTCTGGCCTGTTCCTCAATGGCATTTTCCGAGGAATCAAGTATCTGCATAAATTCCTCACCGGTGATGGTCTCCTTTTCATAAAGGAACTTGACTATCTCGTGAAGCTTCATGATATTCTGCTCAAGTATGTCATAGGCCTTTTTATGCTGACGCTTTACCAGCTCTATGACCTCATCGTCCACCTTCTTCAGGGTCTCTTCAGAGCAGCTGAGGCTGGCATCTCCTCCAAGATACTGATTGCCTCTCTGTTGAAGGGCCACCATGTCAAAACCATCACTCATTCCATAAAGGGATATCATGGCCCTGGCCAGCTTTGTGGCCTGCTCTATGTCGTTTGCCGCTCCGGTAGTAATGCTCTTGAATATCAGCTCCTCTGCGGCTCTTCCTCCGGTAAGGGTAGCTATCTTGTTTTCAAGCTCGGTCTTGCTCATCAGATAATGATTGCCCTCTTCATCTACCTGCATGGTATATCCGAGAGCTCCCGAGGTACGGGGAACGATGGTTATCTTGTGTACAGGAGCGGAATGATCCTGCTTTGCAGCAACCATGGCATGTCCCACCTCGTGATATGCGACTATGAGCTTTTCCTTGTCAGTAAGTATCTTGTTCTTCTTTTTATATCCAGCCAGGACTACTTCTATACTCTCTTCAAGATCCTGCTGGGTCACTCTCTCCCTGCCTGCCTTGACAGCCCTGATGGCTGCCTCATTGATCATATTGGCAAGCTCCGCTCCCGAAGCTCCGGGACAGGCCTTTGCGATGGCATCAAAGTTGATGTTCCCAACCATTTTTACATCCTTGGCATGGACCTTGAGTATGTCAACTCGTCCCTGCATGTCAGGAAGCTCCACAGGCACACGTCTGTCAAAGCGTCCCGGACGCAGGAGGGCTGGATCCAGAGAATCAGGCTGGTTTGTGGCTGCCAGCACTATGATGCCCTTTGTACCGTCAAAGCCATCCATCTCTGTAAGCAGCTGATTTAAGGTCTGCTCACGCTCGTCATTGCCTCCAAAGGCTCCGTTTCCTCTCTTTTTGCCTATGGCATCTATCTCATCTATAAATATGATACAGGGCGCCTTTTTCTCTGCCTGCTTAAAAAGGTCTCTGACCTTGGCAGCACCCATACCTACATAAAGCTCCACGAACTCAGAGCCTGACATGGAAAAGAAGGGGACATCGGCCTCTCCTGCCACTGCCTTTGCAAGCAAAGTCTTTCCTGTTCCGGGAGGGCCCACCAGCAGGGCTCCCTTGGGGATGGTGGCTCCTATGGCCTTATATTTCTGAGGATTGTGAAGGAAATCAACCATGTCCTGCAGGAGCTCCTTTGCCTCATCCTCTCCGGCCACATCCTTGAAGGTAACTCCTGTTTTATCCTTTTCATATACCTTTGCGTTGGCCTTTCCGAGACCTCCAAGCCCGCCGGCTCCCATGGACTGCTGCATACGCTTTGAAAGCCAGGAGCCAAAGGCTATCAGCAGTATAAAGGGCAGCAGATTATAAAGGATCAGCCATATGGGAGAGATGCTCGTAGGTATCTCGGAAACAAAATTCGCTCCGGAATTGTTAAGCATAGGGACCAGGCCATAGTCAAGACTGATATAGCCTGTCTTATAGGTCAGATTCTGCCCCTTGAGGGTGAAGGTTATGCTGCGCCCCTCCTCATCTATCACTACCTGATCGATATTCCCCTGTTCAGCCTGAGTCATAAACTCGCTGTAGGAGGCCTCAACTATGCTCCTGTTTGCCATGGAAGGCAGCAGAAAGAGATTGAGAGCCAGTATGATCAGTATGGCCACCAGGTAATAATATATCATCTGCCTGGGCGGCTTTGGCCTTCGGTTATTGTTTCCTCCGTTGTTTTTATTATTATTGTTCTGGGAAGACGACGAATCGTCGTCATTGTCAAAATCAAAAATGTTGCCTAATTTTGCCATAAATGCTCCGTTTCTGAATAAACATATATCCATGATCCATATCCGCACAAATAAATGTCGGCCTGGATCCTTTTTATTTTTGATCCCATAAAAATGACATCATGTCATTAGTATAAGTATAAATGTGTCCAAGCTCAAGACCCACCGCCCAATATTTAGACAAATTTTAGGAAGTTCATCGTTAAGACACAGAAAGGTGCTTCTTTTTGTGGCCTTAGGCCTTTTGTATATGATAAACTATTTTTATGAGTCGGAACAAAGCTGATAATTACATGGGATATGGACGCAGCCGAAGGCGAAAAAGGCGGAGATTTTTCAATTCTCGAAAGCCCCTTTTTGTCCTGGCACTTGGGCTTATGCTGATCGTGCTTGCTGCTGCCCTTTTGTTGAAAGACAGAGCCTCAAACGAGTCTCTGTCCACGGAGCAGGCACCGGCTTACGATGCCCTGGAAGCTTCCTCTGGCAACGATTCAGAAGTTTCAGCAGAAGCCTTCTCTGAAGCTGGCACGAAAAAAGCAGATACCTCATCCGAAGCCGTCATGACAAAGACAGAAGCCCCATCTGAAGCTGCCATGGAAGAAACGCCTGCTGCAGCAAAAAACGTACGCCTCCTTTTTGCCGGCGACATATATTTCAGCAGCTTTGTCCTGGATGCCTATGATTCCGCAGGCATAAGCGGCATACTGAGCCCAGAGCTTCATTCTCTGACTCAGAAGGCCGACATATTCATGGCCAATCTGGAATTTGCATTGAGTGACAGGGGCACACCGGAGGAGGAAAAGAGCTTTACCTTCAGAGTGTCTCCAGAGCGCACGCATATACTTAATGAGCTCGGGACAGACATACTGAGCCTGGCAAACAATCATACACTGGATTTTGGAGAGGATGCCCTGCTTGATACCATTGAGGCTCTGGATAATGCCGGCATCTCCCATACCGGCGCCGGGAAAAACAGCGAAGAAGCAGGACAGGCTGTCATAAAAGAGCTTTCCGGAAAGACCTTTGCCTTCCTTGGAGCCACCAGGGTCATACCCTTTGCCGACTGGGCAGCAGGCCCTTCGCATGCCGGGCTCAATTCCATCTATGATCCCTATAAGGAAAAGGTTTTTGCCGAGCTTGAAAGCCTGTCAGAGCATACTGACTACCAGATAGTCTATGTACACTGGGGAACTGAGGAAAAGGACACGCCTGACGAATATATGAGAGCTCTTGCAAGGGAGCTTGTGGATGCAGGAGCCGACCTTATAATAGGTTCTCATCCCCATGTCCTTCAGGGTATGGAATACATAGATGGCGTCCCCGTGATCTACAGCCTTGGAAATTTCCTTTTTGGAAGCGTCATAGAAAGCACCATGCTGCTCCAGATTGACTGGGACATTGAAAGCGGCATCCCTGCTGTATCCTTCCATCCGGCAAAGGGAGCCATGGGCTATACGGAAGGCCTTACAGACGAAAAAGAGCTGAGCTCCTTCCTGGAATACTATGAAAGCATCTGCAATGCAATAGCCTGACACGCTTGCTTGCTCTGTCAGGCTATTACTGTACCGATATTTATTTACTGCCCGGCTATCCTTGTGCTGCTCAGACAGGCTTATCGGTATCCTTATTTTCTATATTGCTCAGATACCTCTTTGCATCCTTCATAAAGCTGAATATGATCAGGGCTATTACAAAGGCTATGGGGAACGCCGCTATGATGGATACCGTCTGAAGGTTTGACATGCTGTTTTCAGAAAAGATCAGGGCTATGGGCAGCATGATAAGCAGTATGGACCAGAACAGCTTCATTCCAGGTGAGGAATCCCCGTCGTCCTTCATCTCTCTGTAAGAATAATTGGCTGCAACGAGGGTGATGGAATCAAAGGATGTGGCATAAAAGGCCACCATTGAAAGCAGCAGTATGATCATTACAAGCTCGGGCATTGGCAAAGTATTCAATATGGCTATGATGGTCTCATACAGGTCTCCGTTTGCAGCGTACAGCCCCATCACATCAAGTATGCCATGCATCTCAAGCCCCAGGGAATAGTTTCCAAGTATGATAAAGGAAATAAATGTGGAGCTAAGTCCGAAAACATAGGCTCCCAGCACTACCTGCTTTACTGTCCGCCCTCTGGATATACTGCCCATGAAAAACGGAGAGGCCACACACCATACCATCCAGTATGCCCAGTAAAATATTGTCCAGTTCTGAGGGAATGAGGATTCTCTCAGAGCATCTGTATATGTGGACAGCCCTATGAAATTCTGCACAAGATTCCCTATAGCCGTAAAGCCCGTCTCAAGTATATATACGGTCTCTCCTCCAAATGCCAGCACATATATAAGCAGCGCAAAAAAGATATACATGCAGCTTTCCGCAAGCCACTTTACCCCCTTCATGCCTTTCATGACCGATACCGTATACACAAGGCAGGTAAAGGTCAGGATGCCGATGGTCAGCCACTTGCTGTCTCCGATGCCAAAGATCTCACATATGGCACGGCTCATCAGGGGAGTGGCCAGTGAAAAGGTCGTGGCCGTTCCTGCCAGCAGGGCAAATACAGCCAGTATGTCTATAAATTTTCCCGGCGCACCATCGGTATGCCTTCCAAGTATGGCCCTGCAGGCCTCCGAGTATTTCTGCTTCCTGCATCCCCTCACATGGAGCATGAATCCAAAACAGGCCGCCAGAGTTGCATAAAAGCTCCAGGGTATGGGGCCCCAGTGAAACAGGGGTATGGTAGATGCCCAGTCCTGCACCGAGCCAAGCTCTGCTATCCTGGGCTCTCCTGCATACAGCACCCATTCACAAAGCGAATAAAACAATATATCAGCTGCCAGGCCTGAGGTAAACATCATCGCTCCCCAGGTAAAGCCGCTGTATTTGGGCTTTTCATCTCTGCCTCCAAGCCTTATGCTCCCGTATTTGGAAAAGGCTATATAAAGGGATATGAAAAAAACGGAAAGGCCCATGATCAGATAATAAAGGCCAAATTTATTGTCTATGAAGCTGCGTATCGCTGAAAGCACCGTGGTAGAGCTTTCCGGCATTATCAGGAAAACAAGACAGCATAATAATATACTGACGAAGGGAATAAGCGTAGTAGCAGGATCTATGTTTTTAAAAAGCTTCATGGCAGCATCCTCTTTGTTCATTTTTGGAAATATTTTCTAAATTTTGAACATTCTACCCCCTGTTTCCCGATCTGTCAAGGGAAATCCCTCATATTTCCTGGCCATTCCCGGACAGCAGCCAGGCAAATGCCATATAAGACTTGTTTTGACATATGAATCAGCCTATACTTCTTTTTGTATCAATAAAACAGATTCGTCCGAGGATAAAGATATGAAGATCGTACTGCATGAGCCAGGCATCGCTCTGAACACAGGAAATATAGGCAGGACCTGCGTGGCCACGGATACTGAGCTGCACCTCATAAGGCCCTATGGCTTCCG
This sequence comes from uncultured Lachnospiraceae bacterium, assembly GCA_944377385.1. Lineage (GTDB taxonomy): Bacteria > Bacillota > Clostridia > Lachnospirales > Lachnospiraceae > Avilachnospira. The sequence goes on from CALWET010000053.1 coordinate 9,210, forward strand.
CATAAATGAAAAAGAGATAAAAAGGGCCGGGATGGACTACTGGAAGGACGTAAGGCTTTTTGAATACCTTGACTATCAGGACTTCCAGAGCCGCAATCCCGGCGCCAGGATCTACTATGCCACCACCAAGGCACAGCATGTATATACAGATGTGAGCTACGAGCCAGACTGCTTCATCATGTTTGGGAATGAATCAAGAGGCATACCCGAGGAGATCCTGATAGAGCATCCGGATACCTGCATACGCATACCCATGAGCCATGGCTCACGTTCACTAAATCTTGCAAACTCCGCTGCCATCATCCTCTATGAGGCTCTCAGGCAGCAGGGCTTTCCCGGTCTCAGGGGTACAGGCGAGCTCCACAGGCTGCACTGGTAAATATCCCACAGGCTGCCTGCCCTCCTGTTTCCGTGGCTTTACTGGTAAATGCTGTGTCTGACTGACATAAGCTCAGGGCTTATACCGCTGAATATTCCTTCAAAAGCTTCAGCACATCTGTGAACTCCAATTTTTTCAGCAGCTCATGGAGCACCAGCCTTTCCTTGAAGGGAAGCTGCATGTCAGTTATCTTCCTTCCGTCACGAAGCTTTACGGCAGCGTCCAGAAGGCAGCGCACATCATAAACGCTTCCCCAGACCTCAGGCACTCCTCTGTCTATGTCCAGAAGAGTATATACTGCCTCCATGCCTGTACGCATCGAATACTCTGTGGTAAAGATAGTATCTCTCGGCGTCTCGGCAAACTGTCCTATAAAGGCAAAGTTCACTGCTCCCTCAGGGACCACCTTTGGCCTGTCGCTTTCCTTCCTTGGCATAAAGAAGGCTGTTATATAAGGCATCATGCAGGGAACCGTGTTTGCGCTGTGCTCTGCAAGCTCCTCTATCTCAGGCTCCGGAACTCCGATATGGTAGAGCCACTCCATGCATATCTCCTTGCCGGTACATTCACGCATAGGCTTTTTTATGAAATCTCCGGGCCTGTCTGAAAACAATCCGTATACCCACACAAGGCAGTGGTCCTTTGGCTGCTGCCTGAACTGAGGCTGACGGTTGATGGTCCAGCTCATGAGCCACGAAGAATCCCTTGCTGTCACTATCCCTCCTGTGACCACACCTCCGCTCAGAGGATCCCTTTTGCATATTTTCCTTATATACGGCAGTATACGATCATCCAGAGTTTCCACCGTGGCGCTCATCCAGTTTGTGGCTTCCGGGTCTGAGCAGAATTTATCGGGATCTCCAAAGGCCTCGTCCTGGGCTGCGATCTTTCTCCACATATCCCATCCGCCTCCCTTTTTGATCTCAGGATCAAATATCGCCGGCCTGTCCTGACTGCCCAGAGATGAATTTTCCACGCAGCCACCGTTTGTAATAAATACCAGATCATCCTCAGTAAGATCTATGCTGTCCTCGGAATCTCCTCTCATGATATCTATATGCTCGGCAAGCTTTCTCCCGTTTTCGATCCTGAATCTTATGTTGGTGACCTTTATCCCATAATGGAATATGACGCCATGATCCTTCAGATAATTTATCATCGGCAGTATCATAGACTCGTACTGGTTGTACCTGGTAAATCTGAGGGCGCTGAAATCAGGAAGTCCGCCTATATGGTGGATATATCTCTGAAGATAGCGCTTCATCTCAAGAGCACTATGCCAGTTTTCAAAAGCAAACATGGTCCTCCAGTACATCCAGAAATTGGAGGAAAGCACCTCGTCATCGAAAAAGTCCGTGATCTTCCTGTCCTCAAGCTTTTCATCTTCTGTAAAGAAGAGCCGCATTATCTCCATGGCAGCCTTGTCGGATATGCCGAACTTTCCATCGGTATGGGCATCCTCTCCCCTGTGCTCAGTGGCTCGGCAGAGGGAATAGTTGGGGTCCTTTTTATTGAGATAATAATACTCGTCAAGAACGCTGAGTCCCTCGGTCTCTATGGAGGGTATGGAGCGGAACAGATCCCACATGACCTCAAAATGATTGTCCATCTCCCTGCCGCCTCGCATCACATAGCCAAGTCCCGGATACATATATCCGTCGCAGGCTCCTCCCGGTATGTTGTCCTTTTCCAGGATATGTATGTGCTCGCCCTTCATCTGTCCGTCCCTTACGAGATAGCAGGCGGCTGTCAGGGCTGCCAGGCCGCTTCCTACGATATATGCAGATTTTTTATCTACTCCTTCGGGCTTCCTGGGCCTTACAAATGCTTCATAATTTCCGCTTGAATAATACATATTTTCTCCTTTTCACGGGCAGACGCCAGAAACTGAAAAGCTCAGCTCTCCTCTGCCCTGCATATGAAGCATATACCTTTGGCTGATATATTGATATAGACAAAAATACCGCTGTGATAGTTTATTTATCACAGCGGTAATAGTGAGCATATTTTTATCAATCCAACGCTTTTGATGTGAAGGATCAGCGCTTTTGATGCGAAGGGTCCGTACGGAACCTTTCAATGGCAGAATCTATGTTTCCTGCCATGATCCTCCCGACCCGCTCACTGAGCTCCTCGGGAGACTCCTTCATGTCCTGCTTTATCCAGTCCAGCATCACTCCAACAAAGGCATACATATAAAACTCCGTTATGAATTTTTTATCCTCTTCCCTGATGCCTATATCCTTTGCTCTCTCCTCCACGACACCATTGATCAGGCCGTAGGTCAGCCTGTAGAGATATTTCTCTACCTGTTCACGGCTTATGGCCTTATAAACGCTCAGTATGAAGGCCTTGTCTCTGAGCACGGATTCAAACACTCCGCAAAGCCCTGCCTGCCAGGTGTCATAGCCCTTTTTCCCTTCAAGCGCTGCCCCGGCATCTTCAATACAGGCCCATTCCACCAGATCATAAATGTCCTTGAAATGGTAATAAAAGGTCATGCGGCTGATACCACAGTCATCAGTTATATCGCTGATGGTGATCTTGTCCAGAGGTTTTTTGAGCAATAGCTTTTTCAGCGAGGCCTCAAGGGCCCTTTTAGTGATCTGTGACATGAAAGTCTTTCCTTATTTTTCGATCCTGCGAAGCACTGCCTTTTCGATCTCCATTATAGGGATCACGCATACTGCCAGCAATATGGCTACTCCATACTCAAAGAGTGAGATGTGAGTGAAGTCAAAGGCATTTGCCAGGAAGGGTATATATATAACTGCCGTAGTAGCCACCAGAGCTGCTGCCATTGCCATATAGATGAACTTGTTGCTGGTCTTTAAGGCAAATATGGAGTGACGGCGTGATCTCATGTTGAGGCTGTGGAACAGCTCGACCATGGAAAGTGTCAAAAATGCCATGGTGGTGCCGTCATGGGAATTTGCAAACTGCCATACACCGGTCTCTATATAGTCTCCCACCAGGAAGGATATAAGTGTAAGCGCTGCTATGACTGCTCCCTGGAAGAATATGTCAAAGCCCATGCCGCCGGCAAAAACTCCTTCCTTTGAATCCCTGGGCTTATGCTTCATCACATCGGATTCGGCAGGCTCCATACCAAGAGCTATGGCAGGGAAGCTGTCCGTGATCAGATTTATCCAAAGCAGATGCACGGGCTCAAGGATGGTAAAGCCAAGCAAGGTCGCAGCAAATATGGACATGACCTCAGCCAGGTTTGCAGAAAGCAGGAACTGGATGGATTTTCTGATATTATCATAGATCCTTCGTCCCTCCTCCACGGCGGAGACTATGGTGGCAAAATTGTCATCTGCCAGTACCATATCGGCAACGCCCTTTGTAACATCGGTTCCGGTAATTCCCATGCCTATGCCTATATCGGCATTTTTGATGGAGGGAGCGTCATTGACTCCGTCTCCTGTCATGGCAGTGACCCTGCCCTTTTTCTGCCACATCTTTACTATGCGAACCTTATGCTCAGGCTGCACTCTGGCATAGACAGTGATGTTTTCTATTTCCTTTTCAAATTCCTCATCGGAAAGCTCATTGAGCTCAGCTCCCGTTATGGCTTTCTTTCCGCCATCCAGTATGCCCAGCTCCTTTGCTATGGCTACAGCCGTGTCCTTGTGGTCTCCAGTGATCATGACTGTCTGTATGCCTGCTCCATGACATTCCTCAATGGCAGGCTTTACCTCAGGCCTGACAGGATCGATCATACCGGAAAGCCCGACAAAACAGAGGTCCTTTTCTATGGCCTCGGGCTCGGTGTTCTCAGGCATGCTGTCCCAGATCCTGCGGGAAAGTGCAAGTACACGCAGAGCCTTGTCAGCCATGGCCTTGTTTGAGCCAAGCACTTGCTCTCTGAGCTCATCTGTAAGCTCTTTTGCCTCTCCATCCATCAGGATCTTCGTACAGTTCTTGAGTATCTCATCAGGTGCGCCCTTTGTATACTGAACAAGTTTACCCTGGCTGTCCTTTATTATGACAGACATCATCTTACGCATGGAATCGAAGGGAGCCTCGCCCACTCTGTCATAGCCGGGAGTTTCCTTGAACTTTTTGAAGCCAGCCTTGAGGGCATCATTTACCAGAGCACACTCAGTAGCCTCACCTACGGCCTCGCCTGCCTCCTCGGTATAGGAAGCATCTGAGCAGAGGGCCATCCCCTTTACAAGCTCATCCTCATCCGAGGTGCTGTGCTCTACCACCGTCATCTTGTTCTGGGTCAGGGTACCTGTTTTATCTGAGCATATGACCTGAGTACATCCAAGGGTCTCTACGGCAGTCAGTCTCCTGATGACCGCCTTTCTCTCACTCATTCGTGTCACGCCTATGGAAAGGACTATGGTAACTACCGCAGCCAGTCCCTCAGGTATGGCAGCAACTGCCAGTGATACGGCTACCATAAAGGTATCCAGAACCATGGCGGAGCTTATGCTGTCCGCTCTCAAAAGGTTGATGGCAAATATGAGTATGCATATACCAAGCACAAGCACGGTAAGTATCTTTGAGAGCTGATTCAGCTTTATCTGCAGCGGGGTCTCACCGGATTCCGCAGTGGTCAGCGCATCTGCGATCTTTCCCATCTCCGTATCCATGCCTGTGCCTGTAACTATGGCCTTGCCCCTGCCGTAATCCACGTTGGAGCCCATGTAGACCATGTTTTTTCTGTCTCCCAGGGGAATGTCCTTTTCCTGGCCCAGGTTCAGGGCCCCTATGATCTTGCTGACAGCCACGGACTCACCTGTGAGTGCCGACTCTATGACCTTCATGCTGGCAGATTCTATGACCCTGGCATCGGCAGGCACGGAATCGCCTGCTTCAAGAAGTATTATGTCTCCGGGTACCAGCTTGTCGCTTTCTATCTTCTGCTGCTTTCCGTCTCTGATAACATTGGCCGTCGCCTTGGTCATCTGCTCCAGAGCATCTATGGCCTTTTCAGCCTTGTTTTCCTGATATACGCCCAGCACGGCATTGATGATGACCACCAGCATAATGATGATGACATCCGCCATGCTTTCCCCGGAATACACCGAGGTAACACCGGAAATAACAGCGGCCACTATGAGCATGATGATCATGGGATCCGCAAGCTCCTCCAGGAATTTCTTCCAGAGAGGTGTCTTAGGTGCATCCTTCAATTTGTTGAGACCATACTTCGACAGTCTCGCTGCTGCTTCCTCTGCAGTCAGTCCCTGCTCCGAAGTCCTCTGCTCCGAAAGCACCTCACTGACTGTTTCAAGATAAGCCTTCACTTAAAATCTCCTCCTTAGATAGATGTGGGAAATAGCTTCTGACCGGGTCCTTCATCAAGTACAAAAAAAGACCCATCAGCCCTTAACTGATAAGTCTCGCCATTTAATACAAAACCAGAAATATCTCTACCATATCATATTCCAGAATGTTGGTTATGCAGCGCCATTGACGCCGGCTACTCCCTTAACGTCTATGAGTATACCAATTAGTTCCCCGTCCGTCAATCAGTTTTATCCTGCCTTGAAGAGATGTCGGCAAATTCAAGCTCCTCTACGATGTAGATGGGCCTGTCCTTCAATTCCTTGAATATGACGGCTATATACTGGCCTATGATCCCCACTATCATAAAGAGCACGGCAAACATAAAGCACAGCACTATGACTATCGTCGTGTAGCCGCCGGGAGCCGTACCCCTGGTGAAAAAGGTATAAATGATGAGCAAAAGACCTGCCAGGGCCGAGAGAAAGCCCGCATACATGCCAAGTCTGAGGGGGACATCTGAAAAGCAGACTATGGTATCCACTGAAAGTCTCCACAGCTTTTTCAGGCTGTAATGGCTGGAGCCCGCCACTCTTTCTCCTGCCTCGTAGCAAAGCTTTGCCTTTTTAAAACCTATATTCTGTACATAGCCTCTCAGAAAACGCACCTTTTCCCTGAAGTCAGACCTGAGCACATCGGCAGCCTTTTTATCCAGAGCAAAGAAATCCGAGGCCGCAGGCTCCATATGCATATCGGAAAGCATGTTCACAAGCCTGTAAAACAGCCTGGAGGTCAGATTTTTTATCGCTCCGGCTCCTTCATTCCTGGTCCTGACCATGCTGACCACATCATAGCCCTCGTCAAACTTTCCGAGGATCTCCGGTATCAGCTCCGGAGGATGCTGAAGATCAGCGTCCATGAATATGAGCACATCACCCCTGGCATAGTCGAGGCCTGCCGTCATGGCTGCCTCGTGTCCGAAATTCTTTGAAAAGCTGATCAGGCTCACATGCTCAGGATCCTGCTGCCTGAGCTCCTCTATTATCGACCTGCTTTTATCCGTGCTTCCGTCGTCAACGAATAACAGCTCATAGGCGAGCTCCCCTTTCCTTTCGGAGAGCTCGCCAAGGATCTGCGTCGAAACCTTATAAAACTGTCTGAGTCCGCCTTCCTCATTGAAAACGGATACTATCAAACTGACTGATCTCATGCTTAAACTTCGGGATAGGCTCCGCCTGTGGGGATCTCAGTATACTGAGCCGGATCTATGACAGGCATGCTTACAGGCTGTCCTATGCTGGTAAAGGTATAATTTATGAACATAGGCAGCTCCATCTCTATGGTCTCGCCTTCAGCTGAGATGCTGTATCTCATGAGCATGCTGACATTTTCGCCAACAAGGCTTCCGTCTGCGCCGAGAGACATGCTTCCGTCACAGCCTGCCACCTCAAAGTCCATGTCTATCCCTTCCATAAGCCCCTGAAAGTCAGTGCCTCCAAGCACCTGGCCAAGGACCTGGTCAGTAAGGGACTGAAGCTGAGATACGTCATAGCTGTAGCTGATGGTCCTGATGCCGTTTTCCTCGGTCAGCTTGAAATCTCTCATCATGCCTACGGACTGGGCTACACTGTCTCCGGAAAATGTGGGCTGAGTCATCATCTGACTTATATCCATGGGCATCTTCTGCTTTACCCCGTCACTGTCCACATAATAATATCCGCCGCCGAAATACGCATTCATCCTGCTTTCGCCAAGGACGCTCGTACCATCATCCATGACCATGTCAAAGCTCATATTTACCTTTGGATCAGCCTTGTTCGTGGAATCATAGGCCAGATCCCCAGTGCCGTTCATATTCATGAGCCTGACGCCGTTTATGCCAATGGCCATATACATATCAAAATCGGCTTCATAGGTGGTCAGGGAATTGGCCTGCTCTGTAGCCTTGATAAGCTCATCCCTGAGAGCCTCCTGATCAGCCGAAAGCACTGCCGGTGTCGATGCAGCAGCTCCTGTACCAGGGCCTGTCTCCTCCTCGAACACATAGGCTCCGCCCAGGGCCCTTGCTCCAAAGGCAGTGCCTGACATAAGCATTACTGCTGCAAGGCTTGCAGCCAGTATCCTGAAGATCTTTTTCATGATGAAACACCTCCTTAAAAACCAAGCTTTATAATGATACCTCTATATCCTCTGAATGATGTGAGGGCACCCGTTTTTCAGGCGGAGGAAGCTGCATGTAATCTCCGTATATCTCCCTGAGCACGGAATCGGCATCCTGCGGCACTGACAGCATGTGTCCGTTAAAGGAAAGCCTTGTCCCCTCCCCTATCCATTCTTTTCTGACAGTCACCTGCATGAAATCAGGCTGATAGTTTGAATAATAATAATTCTTCGTATCCCTGCCATCAAAGCTCCTGGACAGCTGGTCCTGCAGCTTAAACAGCTTTTTCTGAGGCACGAGCCTGCCCGCTGTCTGAAGCACGGCCACCCTGAGCTTGTCCATCAGCCCGTATTTCTTATAATCTATGCCATAACGTCTTGGCATGGACATACCATAGATGATTTTTTGAAGGAATCTGACTCCACTGTCCAAAAGCCTGCCGTCCGGTATGTTATCAAGGATGAATATATCGGTCCAGAGATGATTGAGCTTGCCTCCGTAAAAGGCAGTCTCCTCATCGCTTACATGCCTTCTGGATCTCTTGTATATGATCCTTGGAGTAAAGTCGTAAAAGGCCTGTCCTTCTCTGTAGCCCTCCGGCATGACAAGCTCAAAATCCTCTGACAGCCTGTCTGCACAGCCAAGAAAGGTATCAAAATCCTTCCTCCTCATGACTATATCCACGTCATCATCCCAGGGTATGAACCCTCCGTGTCTGACTGCACCAAGCAAAGTGCCTGCATCAAGGAAATATTTGAAGCCGTAAAGAGATGAGAGCCTGTCTATCTCCAAAAGCATCCTGAGGCCCGCCTCCTGAGCAAGCCTGAGCTTTTCTCTGTCGTAGCCTGAAGCTTCCATCATCAGCAGCTCCTGAGGGCAGCGCCAAGCTTTTCTGCCATATATGAAAGCCTGTCATCTGTCATTCCCGGATAGACACCTATCCAAAAGGTATCCTTCATGATGCGATCCGTCTGAGTAAGTTCACCGGAGACTCTGTAAAAGCTCTCATCTCCCCGGATATGATCAAAGCAGGGCTGCTTTACGAAATTGCCGGCAAATAAAAGCCTGGTCTGGACTCCATGATCCTCCATATATCTGATGACCCGGTTTCTGTCCATCCCCTCTCTTAAAGTCATGCAGAAGCCAAACCAGCTTGGCTTGGAATAAGGTGCCGCCTCGGGAAGTATGATCCTGTCCGAAAGCTTCTCAAGTTCAGCATGAAGGAAGGCAAAATTATGCCTCCTTCTCTCTGTAAAGAACTGAAGCTTTTTAAGCTGGGCGCAGCCTATGGCAGCCTGCATGTCCGTAATGCCAAGATTATATCCAAGGTGGGAATATACATACTTATGATCATAGCCCTGAGGGAGCTCCCCGTATTTGCCGTCAAAGCGGTGTCCGCAGCGGTTGTCCTGTCCAGATTCACATATACAGTCACGGCCCCAGTCCCTCATGCTGCGTATTATGCGATTCAGCAGGGGATCGTCCGTATACACTGCCCCTCCCTCGCCCATAGTCATATGGTGCGGCGGATAAAATGAGGATGTACCTATATCTCCAATGGTACCGGTCTTTCTCAGGCCCCTGCCGTCTCCAAGATCGTATTCGCTTCCCAGAGCATCACAGTTATCCTCTATGAGCCAAAGTCCGTGCCTGTCACAAAAATCCTTTACGCTCCTCAGATCAAAGGGATTGCCAAGGGTATGAGCGGCCATCACTGCCTTGGTACGGGAGCTCAGGGCAGCCTCAAGCCTGTCAGGATCCAGATTATACTGGGGTATGCCGACATCTATGAATACAGGTACTGCGCCGTAATTTATGATGGGCGTCACAGTGGTGGGGAAGCCCGCGGCCACGGTTATGACCTCGTCCCCTCTTTTTATGCGTCTTTCTCCCAAAAGCGGAGAGGTCAGGGCCATGAATGCCAGCAGATTTGCCGACGAGCCCGAGCTGACTGTGCTTACAAAACGTACTCCCAGATATTCTGACAGTCCCTTTT
>CALWET010000054.1 GCA_944377385.1 uncultured Lachnospiraceae bacterium
ATTATAAAGTGTAGTGGAGACCTGGCAGACGCCTCCGCCTATCTCCTGGACCACCTCGCCGTTATTATAGGCTGCGGCTGCACCGTAGCCCTTTTCGGCTGTACGCTCTCCCACTGCATCATTGAAGGAAAATTCCTCTCCGGGAAGGACTATGGTACCGTTGAGTTCTTGACAGGCAAGCTCGATGTTTTTGTTCCTGACACTGTTTGCCGTGGTCTTTGTCTGATATGTGCCTATGATCTTGTAGGCAGCAAGGTTTGTGGCAGAATCCGACGACAGCTCCTCACCGGTGACCTGTATCTCGGTCGTGTACTCCTTGGCAGATATGGCCTCGGTTATATCCTCCTTCAGTGCCTCTGAATCTACCTCAAAGCCGCTCTCGGCACCTTCCATCACGAATTTGTTGTTTGCAGCATCAAAGGAGCCTATGCTGGCACCCTTTGGCGCCTTGTACCACATGGTGGTGCAAAGCTCCACTATGCGGTCGATCTCTGCCTCGGATCCATCCAGGCTAAGCTCATATATCTCAGTAGAGGGAGCAGGCTCCGAGGCCTCGGCATCATCCTGCTCTTCGGTCTCAGCCTGTTCCTTCGAGGCCGTCTCCTGCCTGAACACATTTTCTTTTTCCTCAAGCTCCTGGATCAGGACATTGAGCTGCTGAAGGATCAGATCAGGCACGCTTACCTCATCAGAAACAGTGATCACGCTTGGAGCTAAGCTTTCATCTACGATCTCCGTATCAATGAGTGCATCCGGATTTTCCGGATCACCCATGGTGGCCTCGGCTGTGGTCTCATTAGGGTCTACTGTGGGGGTAACCACATTTCCAACCTCGGCATCCCCGTTAACGACCTTCATATCCCAGCTATAAAGGCTCATGATCTCATTTCTGAGCTCATCTGAGGTCTTTCCGTATATGGAGATCACACCGGCGGGCAGCTCAGAGCCCTCTTGGGCATCTGCCTGCTCCCCGTTATTTTCTGTATTTCCTGAGGCGCCAAAGGCTGTTTCATCCAAAACACCTCTCAGATCTATGGCAGCATCCTGGGTAAAGGCATCAGGATGCAGTGTTTCTGCCTGCACCTCATTTTCAGCGCTGCCGGATCCTGAAAGCCTTGTAAACAGGAATATGGCCAGGGCAATGATCAAAGCCGCCCCTATACCGATCAAAATATACTTTTTATTGTCATTTGAAGGCCCGCCGGATCTTCCTGATGCTCCGTTCCTTAAAGAGCTTCCCTGGGTCTGTGACCTTCTGCGGCTCCTCCTCACCGTAGCAGATCCCCTGTGCGAGCCTCTGTTCATATTGCTGTTTTCACCATTCATTTCAGCTATTTCCCTTTACTGATCCTTTTATGTCTTTCTTCGAAGCCAGTTCTCTGTCTGAAGCCTCTGCATTATTTATGTTTTCCTCATCAGCTGAGGACTTTACCGTATCTGTTGCTTTTGTTTTATTAAAGGCCTCTCTTGAATCTGAGGAAACTTCTTCCTCCTCAAGGCGCAGCCTTGCCGAAACATCCTTCACAGCCGCCGAAAAATCAGATTCCACAAAGGCTATCTCCTCTTCCCTTGGCGTACCGTTTTTGATGTGCACATAGCTCCTTAAAAGAGCATACAGCACCGAAAATATGGGGATGAATACTATCATGCCCACTACTCCGAAAAAGGCTCCGCCGCTGGTAACGGCCACCAGTACCCATATCGCCGGCAGATCCACCTTGCCTCCCACCACATGGGGATATATCAGATTTCCCTCGATCTGCTGTATGACAAGGAATATGATGATGAAGGCCAGAGCCAGCATGGGTGACTGCATGAGCATGAGGAAGGCCCCCACCACGCAGCCGATAAAGGCTCCAAAGACCGGTATCAATGCGGTGACTGCCACCAAAACTCCTATGAGGGTGGCATACGGCATGCCTGCCACGGACAGGGTTATTATGAACATCATGCCAAGTATGCAGGCCTCCAGGCACTGTCCCGTCACAAAAGCCGAGAACTTTTCACTTATGAGCCTGGCTATGGAAAGCACCATCCTGTAGCTATGCTCAGGAAGGAAGGCCCTGAAGGCTGACTTTGCCTGTCCGGAAAGCTTTTCCTTGCCTATGAGTATGTATATGGCAAATATAAAGGCTATGACACCGTTCGTAAGGACCGAGGCGATCCCTGCAATGGCCGTCACCGTGCCTGGTATCACTGAGCCCATGCTCCTTGATATCCAGGAGGATACTGTCTGCACCAGTGAATTCCAGTCGATATTGATGGATTCAAAGGAGGAAAGTATCTCCGGATAAGTGTCTATCAGCCTGGTAAGCTCCAGGGACAGAGAATTCAAAAAGCCTGGTATGGACCTTTGCAGTGATCTGATGGATACTGCTATCTGCGGAATGATGAGAAGCAGGACCGCCATCAATATCACTACAGTCAGTAAAAAGGTGATGACGATGCCCAGTGCCCGCCTTGCTCCCTGTCTCTTTACCGAACCAAGCTTTGATTCTATAAAGCGCATGGGTATATTTGCGACAAAGGCCAGACATCCACCCAGTATAAACGGGGTGAATACGGAGGCCACGGACAGCAGAGCCGCCAGGCACAGCTGCCAGTTCACTCCGATGATGACTACGATCACCGCAAATACGATCAGTCCCTTTATTTTTTTTACCGTTTCGTCGGACAGATTCATAAAAATTTATTTAGCCACAAAATTGACTATCTTGCCGGGAACATATATCTCCTTGACTATGCTTCCCGTCACACGGCCCTCGATGGCAGCCCTGGCTGCAGCCAGTGCATCCTCCTTGGAGGAATCTGCGGGCAGCTCAATGACTGCCTTTACCTTTCCGTTCACCTGGACAGGTACCTTGATCACATCCTCCTTGAGCATCTCCTCCTCGTATTTGGGCCAGCCTGCCTTGAATACAGAGCAGGTTCCTCCGAGATCATGCCAGGCCTCCTCAGCAAGGTGAGGAGCAAAGGGAGCCAGAAGTATCGCAAAGGTCCTGAGAGTCTCCTTGTCCACTCCTCCCTCTCTCTTTGCTATATCCATCAGAGAGTTGTTGTGCTCCATAAAGCCCGATACCACGGTATTGAGGCTGAAGGCATCGAACCTGGTCTCTATGTCTTTTATGAGCTTGTGACGCTCAGCAAGCATCTCCTTTGTAGGCTCTATGTCCTTGTCCTTTGAATCCATGACCAGTCTGTAGAACCTGTTGATGAACCTGTAGACTCCGTCCATGCCTCTGTCGTCCCAGTCCGCATCCATCTCCGGCGGTCCCATAAAGAGCTCATAGAGCCTGAGGGCATCACAGCCATAGTCCCTGACCATGTCATCAGGAGATACCACATTGCCCTTTGACTTTGACATCTTTGCGCCGTTCTTTGTGATCATGCCCTGGTTGAACAGCTTGGTAAAGGGCTCATCAAAGCCTATGACGCCGATATCATAGAGGAATTTTGTCCAGAACCTGGAGTAAAGCAGATGGAGCACGGCATGCTCCACACCGCCGATATACATGTCCACAGGCAGATATTTATCTGCCTTTTCCCTGCTTACAAGCTCCTTGTCGTTTTTATTGTCCACATAGCGCAGGAAATACCAGGATGAGCCTGCCCACTGGGGCATGGTATTGGTCTCGCGCTTTGCATCGGCTCCACACTTTGGACATTTGCAGTTTACCCAGGAATCTATGGCAGCAAGAGGCGATTCTCCTGTGCCCGTGGGCTCATAGTTTTCCACATCAGGGAGCCTGAGAGGCAGCTCCTCGACAGGCACGGCCACATTGCCGCAGTTAGGGCAATGGATGATGGGTATGGGTTCGCCCCAGTATCTCTGACGTGAGAATACCCAGTCACGGATCTTGAAGTTCGTGGTCTTTTTGCCAACACCCATCTTTTCGATGATATGAGGCGCCTCCTTTTTAAGATCCTCGGATTTAAGTCCGTTCCAGTCTCCGGAATTGATCATATAGCCCTTTGCCTCAGTATAGGCCTTTTCGGAAATATCCACTTCTTTTCCGTCAGGCGAAATGACAGGGATGATGGGCAGATCAAATTTCTTTGCAAAATCATAGTCCCTGTCATCATGGGCAGGAACGCACATGATGGCTCCGGTACCGTGATCCATAAGTACATAATCAGATATCCATATGGGCACCTTTGCGCCGTTCATGGGATTTATGGCATAGGAGCCGGTAAAGACACCTGTCTTGTCCTTGTCCTGCATACGGTTTACATTTGACTTCATGGATGCGTCAAAAATGTATTTTTCCACTGCAGCCTTTTGCTCCGACGTAGCCAGCTTGATGGAAAGGGGATGCTCGGGCGCAAGCACCATAAAGGTGGCTCCGTAAAGGGTATCAGGCCTTGTGGTATAGACCGTCATCCTGTCCTCGCCATCCTCTGTGGCATGCTCGAGCATGAAATCCACCTCGGCTCCATAGGACTTGCCTATCCATTCCGCCTGCATCTTCTTTACCTTTTCAGGCCAGTCAAGCTTGTCAAGATCCTTGAGCAATCTGTCGGCATATGCGGTGATCTTTAGCATCCACTGACGAAGGTTCTTCTTTGTGACAGGGGAGCCGCATCTCTCGCAGCAGCCGTTTACTACCTCCTCATTTGCAAGGCCGGTCTTGCATGAGGGGCACCAGTTTATCGGGAACTCCTTTTCATAGGCAAGGCCATTTTCAAAGAGCTTTACGAATATCCACTGGGTCCATTTATAATAATCGGGATCAGTGGTGTTGACCTCCATGTCCCAATCGTAAATGGCATTGATCTGCTTTATCTGTCTTTTGATGTTCCTTACATTTTCAGCAGTGGAAACGGCCGGATGTATATGATGGCTTATCGCATAGTTCTCAGCTGGCAGTCCAAAAGCATCCCAGCCCATGGGATGGATGACATACTTTCCTTTTATGAGCTGATAACGGGCCCAGGCATCAGAGATAACATAGCCCCTCCAGTGGCCCACATGCAGTCCGCTCCCTGAAGGATAGGGAAACATGTCAAGACAATAATATTTTTCCTTGTTTTCATCCTTTGGATTTATGGGATTTTTCTCCCAGAATTCCTGCCATTTCTTCTCTATGGCCTGATGATTATATGTAGCTGCCATTGCCGCCTCCGATTTATATAAAAGATTAAAGTTTCTCAAGCTAAAATCATAAAGCATTATCAAGGTGCTGTCAACAGCGCCTTGTTACAAATAAAACAGAAAAAAACGCCTGCGGAATGTATAACTCCACAAGCGTTTGAATATTTGCGGTAATTATGAGACGCCGCCCTCACTGTCATCCTCATCCTCTTCCGGCTCAGGAGG
The DNA here is from genome assembly GCA_944377385.1 of uncultured Lachnospiraceae bacterium. GTDB lineage: Bacteria > Bacillota > Clostridia > Lachnospirales > Lachnospiraceae > Avilachnospira. The sequence goes on from CALWET010000054.1 coordinate 5,318, forward strand.
ATTGTTTTCAGCGTACTCTCCCTTTATCAGAGCCTTGACTGAGGGGATCCCTATGGCCAGAGCTATGATAAAGAAGACTGCTATGGCTATGATGAAAATGATCCTTTCAGTGCCTTCTGAGGTAAAGGGTGCCTCCCTGAGCTGCCATACTGTATACAGCAGATATATGGCTACGGCAGATCTGATGGTCAGAGACAGCTTGTTTACCGTATAATACTTTTTTTCTTTTTTCTTGTCCTGATTATCCAATTTAAGCCATCCACTCCTTTATCTGAGCCTTTATGCCCTCGGCATCTATGCCATATTTATGTATGAGCTCAAGGGCAGGCCCCGATTCACCAAAGCAGTCCTGTATGCCTATGCGCTTTACCGGCACAGGACAGCTCTCCGAAAGAGCCTCACAGACAGCACCGCCAAGGCCTCCTATTACGGAATGCTCCTCCACTGTCACTATTCTGCCGGTCTTTTCCGCATATTTTTTGAGAAGCTCGGTATCGATAGGCTTTATGGTATGTATGTTGATGACTGCTGCATCTATGCCTTCAGCAGAAAGCTCCTCTGCTGCCTTTAATGCCTCGCTGACACAGAGACCTGTAGCAACTATGCAGAGATCCTTGCCATCTCTGAGCACGATGCCCTTTCCTATCTCGAAATGGTAATCCGGCCTGTCATTTATGACGGGAACTGCAAGTCTGCCAAATCTGAGATATACAGGCCCCTCATGCTCATAAGCTGCCTCGACGGCCGCTTTGGCTTCAACATCATCTGAGGGATTGATGACCACCATGCCCGGTATCGTACGCATAAGGGCAATGTCCTCGTTGCACTGATGTGTCGCTCCATCCTCGCCTACAGATATACCCGCATGAGTGGCAGCGATCTTTACATTGAGATGTGGATAACCCACGGAATTGCGTACCTGCTCATATGCCCTGCCTGCGGCAAACATGGCAAAGGAGCTGGCAAAGGGCACCTTACCTGTTGTGGCAATGCCCGCAGCTATGCCTATCATATTGCACTCTGCTATACCGCAGTCTATATGTCGCTCAGGAAACACCTTTTTGAACATGCCGGTCTTTGTAGCCTCTGCCAGGTCGGCATCCAGCACGACCAGATCCTGATGCTTTTTTCCCAGCTCAACCAGAGCGTTTCCATAGCTTTCTCTGGTAGCTACCTTCTTAATCTCCATATGCCCCACTCTCCTTTTCAAGCTCTGCACCTATCCTGTCAAGATCAGCCATGGCCTGGCCATACTGCTCATCATTGGGGGCCTTTCCATGCCAGCCCACCTGGCCTTCCATGAACGAAACTCCCTTGCCCTTGAGGGTATGGGCTATGATGGCTGTGGGCATGCCCTTTACCTCCCTTGCCTCCTTAAAGGCAGCAGCTATCTGCTCAATATCATTGCCGTCCTCCACGTTTATGACATGGAAGTTGAAGGCCTCAAATTTTTTATCTATGGGATAGGGCGAGCAGACCTCGGTGATGGGGCCGTCTATCTGAAGGTTGTTGTTATCAACGATGAACACAAGGTTGTCCAGCTTGTGATAGCCTGCAAACATGGCTGCCTCCCAGACCTGGCCCTCCTCTATCTCACCGTCTCCAAGGAGGGTATATACCCTGTAGCTGTCTTTGGAAAGCTTGGCTGAGATCGCCATGCCCACGGCGGCTGATACGCCCTGGCCCAGGGAGCCGCTGGTCATGTCTACTCCCGGAATATGCTTCATGTCAGGATGTCCCTGGAGATATGAGCCGGTATGCCTGAGTGTAAGCAGATCCTCCTTGGGGAAAAAGCCCCTCTCGGCAAGAGCCGCATAATAGCCGGGAGCTGAATGTCCCTTTGAAAGTACAAATCTGTCTCTGTCAGGCTTTTTCGGGTCAGCCGGGTCCACATTCATCTCCTGGAAATAAAGCCAAGTGAATATCTCTGTTGATGAAAGTGCCCCGCCGGGATGCCCGGCCTTTGCAGCATGAACGCCCTCTATGATACCCTTTCGTATCTCATTGGCCGTCCTTTTCAGTTCCAATGTGTTCATTTAGAAGCCCCTTTCATACATTAAATTTCATGCATTTCTGATTATAATATATTTATGCCTTATTTAACAGTCCTTTCCATGGAAAAAGGCATATACGTTCTGAGCAGCCCTTCTGTCCATGGAGGGCACGGATGCAAGCTCATCAACGGAAGCCTCTTTTATGGCTGCCGCATCCTTAAAATATCTCATGAGTTCCCGGCGTCTCTTTTGTCCAATGCCATCTATATCATCAAGGACTGAATGTACGCTGGCCTTGCTCCTCAGGCTCTTGTGGAACTCAATGGCAAAGCGGTGTGTCTCGTCCTGTATTCGGGTGATCAGTCTGAAGGCCTCCGAATGTGTATCTATCGGAAGCTCTTCATTTTGAAAATAAAGTCCCCTGGTACGATGTCTGTCATCCTTTACCATGCCGCATACCGGGATGGACAGCCCAAGCCTGGAAAGGACACTAAGGGCAATGTTGACCTGCCCCTTTCCTCCATCCATTAGTATCAGATCCGGAAAGGCAGTAAAGGAGCTTTCCCTGTGATCCTTCCGTTCACTCAGTCCGTGGGAAAAGCGTCTCATAAGCACCTCCTCCATGGAGGCGTAATCATTCGGCCCTGTTACTGACCTGATCCTGAATTTACGATAGTCATTGTTCTTTGGCCTGCCATCCACAAAAACCACCATGGAACCGACGGACTGAAAGCCCTGGGTGTTTGAAATATCATAGGATTCCACTCTGGATATGCCGGATAGGCCCAGCAGTCCGGAGAGCTCATCCAGAGCCGATCTGGTCCTGAGCTCCTCCCTTTTTATCTTATCTGCATCCCTCTCAAATATGGATCTGGCATTGTTTATGGCCATCTCCACAAGCTTTTCCTTCTGTCCCTTTTTAGGCGTCAGTATCCTGACCTTCCTTCCTTTGGTGGCTGAAAGCCATTCACATAAAAGCTCCTCCTCCGATATCTCGGTCTGAAGCCATATCTCCTTTGGTATATAAGGCGTTCCCGTATAAAACTGCTTTACAAAGGATCCCACCGTATCCTGCATACGCTCCCGTTCGTCCGTGTCTATATGGAAATGCTCTCTGCCTATGAGTCTGCCGTCCCTTATAAAGAATACCTGGGCTATGGCCTCGGAACCCTGCTTATAAATGCCTATGATGTCCCGGTCATCGGTATCGAGGGAGCTTACCTTCTGTCTCTCGCTGATCTCGTCTATGGAGCGAAGCAGGTCCCGGTACTCCGCAGCCTTTTCAAATTCCATGGCTTCTGAAAAGGTATTCATGCGTTCGGTCAAATATCTCTTGACCTCGTCATATCTGCCCGACAGAAAATCAAGGGCCTTTGACACCTGCTGCCTGTACTCCTCCTCTGATACGAGGCCATTGCAGGGGGCCATACACTGTCCGATATGGTAATAAAGACAGGGCCGCTCCTTTCCTATGTCCCTTGGCAGGACTCTGCTGCAGGTGCGTATGCGAAAAAGTTTATGCAGGAGCTCTATGGTATTGTTGACTGCAAGGCCAGAGGTATAGGGTCCGAAATATCTGCCTTTATCTTTTTTTATCCTGCGGACGCTCATGATCCTTGGAAAGCTCTCTCCCATGCTGACCTTTATATAGGGATAGGTCTTGTCATCCTTTAAAAGCGTATTGTATTTAGGCTTGTATTCCTTTATCAGATTGTTTTCAAGGACCAGGGCCTCAAGCTCAGAATCCACCACCACATATTCAAAGCGATGGATAAAGGATACCATTCGGAGGATCTTTGCACTTTTCCCCCTGCTGGACTGAAAATACTGCCTTACCCTGTTCCTGAGATTGACTGCCTTGCCCACATATATGACCTCGTCCCTTGGGCCATGCATGAGATATACTCCCGGCTTCTTGGGCAGCTTTTTAAGCTCCTCAGGTATATTGAAGCTCGTATCCGTGAGCTCTTTAGCTTCATCCCAGGCATCCGTGAGCTCATCAGAAAGGCTTGATGTTATTTTGTTTTCCTCCTGCTCCTTCATGCCCACATTATATAAAAGCTGGTGCAGCTTTGTCAAAACTATGATATATATAGAGCATGGAAAAAAATACAGATGCAAAAGATAAAAACAAGGCTTCGGCCGGGAGCTCATACTCCAGACTGCAGAGGATACTGGCCATGGCAGGACTGCTCATCATAGCCCTGCTGTTTGTGCTGCTTTTTGTACTGCTCCTTACGGGCGGCAGCACCGGAGCCATACTTTCAGTTCTTTTCTGTCTCATAGTTATTCCCTGTGTGGTCTATGGGATAAAGCTTTATACGTATTTCCTTTCAAAAAGGAGGGACGAGGACAATGAGCCATAAATATTGGCAGGATATGGCGGTATATCAGATCTATCCAAAAAGCTTTTATGATTCCAACGGAGACGGTATAGGTGATCTCAGGGGCATCATAGAAAAGCTGGATTATATAGCTGAGCTTGGCGTGGACATGATCTGGTCCAGCCCTTTTTTCCTGAGCCCCTGGGCTGACGGAGGTTACGATGTGGCTGACTATCGCAGCATAGATCCCCAGTTTGGGACCATGGAGGACTTTGACGAGCTGATAGCCGGCATACATTCCAGAGGCATGAAGTTCATGATGGATTTTGTAGGCAATCATACCTCTGATGAGCATGTATGGTTCATGGAGGCCCTTTCTGACAGGCAAAGCCCATACCATGACTACTACATATTCAGAAAAGGACGTAATGGCGGCGAGCCTTCGAACTGGGCCAGTATCTTCGGAGGCAGTGCCTGGGAATATGTTCCTTCACTGGATGAATATTATCTCCATCTTTTTGCGAAAAAGCAGCCAGATCTTAACTGGGAAAATCCAAGGGTCGTAAAGGAAGTCATAGACATCCTTGAAAAAAAAAAAAAAAAGGGAGTGGACGGCTACAGGCTCGACGCAATAAATTATCTCTATAAGGATCCCTCCTTCCCCGATGTGGAGCCTATGGAGGGAAGCCGCTACGGGTTTGCAACAGAGCATTATGCCAACAAGCCCCGAATCCACGATCACTTCAAAAGGCTGCATGATGAGGTAATGGAAAAGCATGGGCTTACGACAGTCGCCGAGGTGGCCTATCTTGATGAGGAAACGGCCAGAGGCTATGCAGACCCCTCCCGGGGTGAGCTGGATGCCCTCTATCCCTTTGACCTTCTGAATATAGATCAGGAGGGCTATGACAAATTTGCACCCGTTCCCTTTGAGCTTCCAAGACTTAAAAAAGCCCTGGCCCACTGGCAGTCCGTCATGCATGATCATGGCTGGCTGGCACTTTTCATCGGCAATCACGATCAGCCCAGGGCACTGAGCCGTTTCGGCGACGAGAAAAGCTATCCTTCACGTTCGGCAAAGCTCCTTGCAAATGCCATGTATTTTTTGCAGGGCACTCCCTACATATACCAGGGTGATGAGCTTGGAATGACAAATCCACACTATAGCTCCCTCGATCAATTCAGGGATGTCGAGGCTCTAAACGCCCTCTCTGATGGGCTTCGCCGTGGCGAAAGCAGTGAGCACTGGCTTGATCTCTTAAACCGACGTTCAAGGGACTGCGGCACGGCTCCCATCTCCTGGACCGATGGGGAAAATGCCGGCTTTTCCTCTGGAAAGCCCTGGATGGATGTATGCTCAAACTACAGGGAGATAAATGCCGAAATTGAAGAAAAGGACCCCGACTCGGTCCTCAGCTTTTATAAAAGGCTTTTGAGAATCAGAAAGGGACTGCATAGCGTCATATACGGGGAAACCGTGTTTTTGGAGCTGGAGGATCCTGATCTCCTGATATATGAAAGAAGGTACAAAAACGAGATCCTGATATCGATAAACAATTTTTCAGGAAAGGAGCGTATCTATCGGCTTCCCGATGATCTCTGCGGCGCAGATCTTCTTATATCAAATTTAGGAGAGCCGAGGTTTGACCCCGGCTCCCAGATGCTCAGCCTCCGTCCATGGGAGGCCATAACCTTTATTAAGAATAAAATAACAGATCCAAATGAATAAGGATCACTTATATGATCTTCTGAATATCTCCAGATAGTCATCATTACTGAGGGGGAGGGGATCAGCATGTATGTTCCCTCCCAGGACCTCAGGTATCCTCGGGGGATAAAGCTCCAGTTCTTCGTAGCTTATCCCGGCATCACTCATCCTGAGATCTGCACATCCCACATCAGCTATGAGCTGGTCCAGGGCTCTGACAAAATCCTTTCCTGATGAGGCACCCTCCACTCCCATGGCCTTTGCCATCTTTATCATCTGCTCCTCTGCCGCCCTGCGTTCAGCAAAGAAATCATAGTATGCGTGGGCTATCATGATCAGTCCAGCACCATGGGCCAGATCCTCATGGTAGCTGCCCATCACATGCTCCATGGTATGAGGTGATGTACACTTCATATAGTAGCCTGCAAGGGAGTTTGCTATGGCCATATAATAGCGGGCTTCTGCATCGCTGCCCTCCCTGTATGCCCTGGGCAGATACCTGGCTACAAGCTCTATGGCCTTTAATGCGAACATCTCTCCCATGACATGCTCATTTTTATTGAGCATGCTCTCAGAGGCGTGGAAAAAGGCGTCCATGCCCTGATAAGCCGTAAATACCGGCGGAACACTCATCATCAGCTCAGGATCTACCACTGACAAGCTCGGAAATGTGGATGAAAAGGAAACTCCGCTCTTTTCCTTTGTGGCTTCATTTGTGATCACCGCATCAGGGTCCACCTCACTGCCTGTACCCGCAGAGGTAGTTATGGCAATGATGGGCAGGGCATCCTTTTTCGGAAGCATTTTGCCGCCTCCTGCACTCATGGAATAATCCCAGATATGGCCCTCATTTACAGCCATCAGAGCTATGCACTTGGCACAGTCCATGACAGAGCCGCCTCCAAGGGCTATGACCAGATCACAGTCCTGTTCTCTGGCCATTTTTGCTCCGTCCATGACATTTTCGCAGCTTGGGTTCTGTCTGACACCCTCAAAAAGCACATGGGAAATACCTGAAAGCTCAAGCTCATTCTCAAGGCGGCCCAGATAACCATGCTTTTTTACTGAATTGCCCCTTGAAATGACTATCAGGGCCCTTGTCCCTGGCAGCTTTTCCTCATGGAGCCTGGACAGCTGTCCAGGGCCGAAAAGTACCTTTGTGGGCATGTCAAAAACAAAATCTGTCATACGATCCTCCGTCTGTCTCATCCAGATATTATCACCTGTAGCCCATCTCTTCCTCGTAGGCTATGATAAGATCCTTGTTTGCAACCTCTATCTCCGAAAGCAGATCCTCATTGAAGGCATCAGGAGCTATGCTTCCTTCATACCAGTCACAGGCATCAAAATGTGCCTGAAGCTCTGCATCATCAAATTTCCTTCCATGTCTGGCATATATCTCGTTCCTTGCGATACGGCAATCCTCTTCGCTGAGACCTTCAAGATCCGCCCTGGAAAGGAGCCTTGTGCTGCTGTCAGGAAGTATATAGCCTGTCTCTGTACCGGCTGCACCTGCTGACTGAGCCTCGGCGTCGGGCTGTGTGTCCTCCTCAGCGACCGATGTTTCGTCAGGACTTCCGGCTTCTGCGGCAGGCATCGGAGCAGCTGCTTCGTTTACATTGTCCTCGTGATCGTAGGTATCAAGATAAGCTGTTACCACATCCTTATAAAGCTCATCCAAGGTCTGGTAGCCATAGTAGTACCAGGACTTTGTGCTCCACCAGCCGGAATCCACGCCGGAATCTATCTCAAACCTGTTATTCGGCGTGTCATAGTCCGTCACATCGACCTTTACGGATCCATCTGCTGAAACCACCAGATCATCGAACCTTATATACCAGTATATGCTATTGATCTGATCGTAGATCTGTCCGTTATTTGTATAATTGTTCCTGACCTGGGCCTTATACACAAGGAAAAGATGATTTTCCAGCTCGCCTGAGTTCAAATAGGCCTCCTTGGGGATAAGCAGATAATCCCCTATATAGGTCAGCGACTGAAGTGTCTCACCCTCATCCCAGTCACGGGCAACCTTTGCATTGTAGACATCCGTTGCCTGCTTTTGCATGGACTCAAGGGCAGCATCATCTATCTGGGAAATGCTGGTCAGGTAGCTGTCAAGTCCTTCTACCGTATACTCCTTTTCAAGCTCTGCAGGTACCATGCCCATTGCCTCTGCATAGTACTCGATCTCGGACTCATCTATAGTGACTTTGATCTTGTCGCCGTTTGAAAGCCCATCGCTATCCTCCATATCGAAGTCGTATATGCTAAGTTCTGAACCATTATATTCAAGCTCGGCATAGCCGTTGGGTGCTATACCATGGAAGCTGACTACCAGATCAGCAAAGGCGTCAAAGGTACCCACCTCGGACAGTCCGGTTACCTCATGCTCTCCGTCCTTGAATTTAAGCTTGCATTTTACGTAATCATAAACATCGTCATCTATATCCCAGGTATAGCTGATCACATCACCGTTTGAAAGTCCGCTTTTACCAGCCTGAGGCTCCCAGGATATATCAACGGAAACATGGTCCTCAATGACCTCGACGGGACTCATCATATCTACAAAGCCGCCGTATTCCTTTCTGGCTTCGGAGGTGAATTTAAGCTTTGAGCCATACTTTTCCTCTATGGCATTCCAGTCTATGGAAGCCCAGGCATTGCCGTAGCCATCATATCCCTCCGTGTTTATGCTCACATAGTCATCGAGCTTGATGGTCTTTCCCATGCTGGTGACTGCAAAGATAATGACTATCAGTGCAACTATGCCGGCCGCAGCTGCTATGAGGACGTTTTTAGGAAGTCCCTTTATCTTGTCCGTTACCTGAGACACGGCGGCGCCTGCAGCAGATCCTCCGGCAGCAGCTGCACCGGAAGCTTGTGCAGTTTGAGCAGAAGCATCTGAAGCTGTATTGGCCGCAGCCGAGGCCTCTCCTGGCTGCTGAGCCGCTGAAGCCTCTCCCTGAGGCTTTGAAGCAGCTTCCGTCAAAGGATTACCACAGTTTTTACAAAATTTTGCGCCATGGGGATTTTCTGTCCCGCAATTTCCGCAACGCATCTTATACTCCTCCTGAAAAATATTGTCACTATAAGCTGTCAGATCCAAAGGATAGATCCAGGCATGATAAAGGGATCAGTCAAGCTTATTCTATCTTCGTCCCGCAGGCTCCACAGAAGCGGGCACCCTCCTCAAGCTTTGCTCCGCACTGATGGCAGAACCTGGGTCTGGTGCCAGCAGGTGCATCCGCTTGCTGTGTCTCTGACTGTGGTAGGTCTGAAACTATAGAGGAACTCATGGCAGCTTCTGAAGCTGCTCTTTTTGCTTCCTCTTCTACTGCTTTTCTTGCAGCCTCATCTGCGGCCTTCATGGCAGCTTCCTCCTCGGCAGCCTTCCTTGCGGCTTCCTCCGCCGCAGCCTTTCTCGCTGCCTCTTCCTCAGCGGCCTTCCTTGCGGCTTCTTCTTCAGCAGCCTTTCTTGCAGCTTCTTCTGCGGCTGCCTTTCTTGCAGCCTCTGCCTCTTCCATCAAGGAATCCGGCACCTTCGTTCCGCATTTTGTGCAG
>CALWET010000055.1 GCA_944377385.1 uncultured Lachnospiraceae bacterium
CTGACTGAGCTCCGTCGAGCATCTCCTTGATCTCGTCTACGATAGGCTGTTTAAGCTCTACCTTAGCCATGCTTATACCTCCTTTTATGATCTTTTCGTATCCGGCTTGCCGGACACAGGCCTGAAAGGCCAAAGGTATAACTGCGAATAATAAAGACCTCCATGCCAAAAGACTTGGAGGTCCACAAAATCTCATTTGAGCTTCTGTCCTCGGCAGGCGCAAAGCTTACGTCCTGAAACGGACACCTGCTGTCTTCGGCAGTTATAGCCTATATAGGCTAACATACGAGTCTGCGTATGTCAACTTTTTATTTTTGTGGAGATCAGACTTTCGTACTGCTCTCCGTACATTTAAGAAATCAGTTGGCAAGCTTTGCCACGTTCATCCTTACGCCAGGTCCCATGGTAGAGGACATGGTCACGCTCTTGAGATAAGCGCCCTTTACTGCTGCAGGCTTAGCCTTTACGATAGCATCCATGATAGCCTGGAAATTATCCTGAAGCTGCTCCTCAGTAAATGAAGCCTTTCCAAAGGGAACATGTACTATATTGGCCTTATCGAGTCTGTACTCGATCTTACCTGCTTTGATCTCGTTTATGGCCTTTGTTACATCCATGGTAACAGTGCCTGCCTTGGGGTTGGGCATAAGTCCCTTGGGACCAAGCACCTTACCCAGACGACCTACAACACCCATCATATCGGGAGTTGCCACAACGATATCGAAATCAAGCCATCCATCATTCTGGATCCTGGGGATGAGCTCCTCTGCTCCTACATGATCTGCTCCGGCTGCCTCGGCCTCGTCAGCCTTGGGGCCCTTTGCAAATACCAGTATACGTACTGTCTTACCGGTTCCATGAGGAAGCACTACTGCACCTCTGATCTGCTGATCAGCACGTCTGCCATCACAGCCTGTCCTTATATGAAGCTCCATGGTCTCGTCGAACTTTGCGGTAGCATTGCCCTTAACGATCCTGATAGCATCGTCTCTGTCGTACTGTACAGAGCGATCGAACTTCTTCATATCCTCAAGATATCTCTTACCTCTCTTCATCCTGATCGCCCTCCTTACTCTTCTACAGTCACACCCATGCTGCGGCAGGTTCCCGCTATCATGGACATGGCTGTCTCTATGTTTGCAGCATTAAGATCCGGCATCTTTGTCTCAGCTATCTTCTGAAGATCAGCCTTTGAGATCTTTGCTACTTTTGTCTTGTTGGGTACTGCTGAGCCGCTCTGAAGCTTGCAGGCCTTCTTTATGAGCACTGCTGCCGGAGGAGTCTTTGTGATGAAGCTGAAGCTCCTGTCAGCATATACCGTGATCACTACGGGAATGATCAGATCTCCCTGATCTGCAGTCTTTGCATTGAACTGCTTTGTGAACTCAACGATGTTGACTCCGTGCTGGCCCAGTGCCGGTCCTACGGGCGGCGCAGGCGTTGCCTTGCCGGCAGGAATCTGCAATTTGATGTATCCTGTAACTTTTTTTGCCATATGGCACCTCCTTGTGGTAATAGCGGGGGTATGACACCCTCCCACCTGTATAGAAAAAGCCTGTCGGGAAAACTGCTGCCCACTGAAAAATTGGGGCCGTTTCCTTTCCTTAAAGCTTTTTGACCTCTGCAAACGACAGTTCTACAGGCGTCTCCCTTCCAAACATCTCCACGTTTATGGTCACGCTGTGCTTGGATGGATTGATTGCTTTGATAGCTCCGACCGTATCCTTCCATGCGCCGGAAGTCACTACTATGGTGTCTCCAACGTCGAAATTGAATACGACCTCCTGCTCTTTGTTCCCGAGCATGGCGATCTCCTCCTCTGAAAGAGGGACCGGCTTTGAGCCCGGGCCAACGAAGCCCGTCACACCGCGTGTGTTGCGGACAACATACCAGGTCTCGTCATTCATGACCATGTGCACCAGCACATAGCCCGGAAACAGCTTTCTGTCTACCTTCTTTTCAACTCCGTTTTTAAGCTCGACCGTGGACTGTACAGGGACTGAGACTTCCAGGATCATGTCCTGAAGGTTCCGGTTCTCTATAGTCTTTTCAAGATCGACCTTTACTTTATTTTCATAGCCCGAATAGGTATGGGCCACATACCATTTAGCTTCTGAATTGGTATCTGCCATCTCTCACGCCTCTTCGTCGTCAAATAATGATACCCATGAGATAAGTAAACACAAAATCCATGGCCGCTATCAGAGCTCCCAGGAAAACTGCCACGATGATGACAGCCACAGTCTGCTTCCTTAAAGTCTCCCGGCTCGGGAAGATGATCTTGGAATATTCTGCCTTAACGCCTCTGAAAAACCTTTTGATCCTCTGACCGAGTGTGAGCTTCGATCTTGTTTCCTCAGGCATTACTTTGTCTCCTTATGCGGTGTATGCTTCTTGCAGAACCTGCAATACTTGTTTACTTCCATCCTCTCAGGGTGGAGCTTCTTTTCCTTTGTAAGAAAATAGTTGCGACGCTTGCATTCAGTACATGCAAGGATGATTTTGGTGCGCTTTGTAGCCACGGTTATTCACCTCCCAAAAGTTTCACTTAACAGTTTATACGCTGACGGATCCGTAAAATCCGTGCAAGAAAAAAAGGACCTCGTCCTTTATTGCTGCCTAATCATATCATGAAAAACACTTCCAGTCAATGACAAAAACGGCTTTATGACATGTTTTTGCCTGTCTTTATCGCATGTTTTATATTTCATCTTTACCGATTATATGATAAGATATTGAAAAATGATTTTTTCTCAGCCTGACTGAGGCTTTTTAAGGTCCGTCATATCGGAGCTGATATGACGATATTGTATTTATTTATATGAAGGGAGAATTTATCCTATGGCGATGTTTTCGCTTATGACTAATGATATAGGCATAGATCTTGGCACTGCCAGCATACTCGTATATATAAAGGGACGGGGCGTGGTACTCAGGGAGCCCTCTGTTGTGGCAGTGGACAGGGACACAAAAAATGTAGTTGCCTATGGAGAGGACGCCAGGCTCATGCTCGGGCGTACTCCCGGCAACCTTCAGGCGATCCGTCCCCTGCGCCAGGGCGTGATCTCTGACTACACGCTTACGGAAAAGATGCTGAAGCATTTCATCGACAAGGCAGTCGGCAAAAAGACCCTCAGAAAGCCAAGGGTGGCAGTATGCATCCCTTCAGGAGCCACTGAGGTGGAAAAAAAGGCAGTTGAGGATGCCACCTATCAGGCCGGAGCCAGGGATGTCACCATCATAGAGGAGCCTGTGGCTGCCGCCATAGGAGCCGGCATAGACATTTCCAAAGCCTGCGGCAATATAGTCGTAGATATAGGAGGCGGGACCTCTGACATTGCCGTCATTTCCCTCGGAGGCCCTGTGGTTTCCGAATCCGTAAAAGTGGCCGGCGATGATTTCGACGAGGCACTTATCCGTTTCATGCGTAAAAAGCATAATCTGCTCATAGGAGAACGCACAGCCGAAGATATAAAGGTCGGTGTGGGCTGTGTTTATAAAAGGCCCGAAAACCTGGCCATGGAGGTCAGGGGACGCAACCTGGTCACAGGCCTTCCAAAAACTGTTTCCGTCACTTCAGATGAGACGCTGGATGCCCTTATGGAACCGGCCTCTCAGATAGTCAACGCCGTACATAACGTACTCGAGCGCACTCCTCCCGAGCTTGCCGCAGATATATATGAAAGAGGCATAGTCCTTACCGGAGGAGGCTCCCTTATATACGGCCTCGACCAGCTCATAGAGGAAAAGACAGGCATCAGCACCATCGTAGCCGAGGACCCTCTTTCCTGCGTAGCCATAGGCACAGGCCGCTTTATAGAGCTTATGAGCGGTGCCGATGAGGACTGATCTGCGTTGACATGAGCCAGATCAGGGCATATGTAGAATCCATCATCTATTACAACAGCGAGACTCAATATGCTGTTCTTTCTCTATCCGTGGACGGTGACGAGCTCACCGCCGTCGGACATTTCCCGTATATCAGTCAGGGGGATATCATAGAAGCAGAGGGGGAGCTTACGCTCCACCCTCTTTACGGATCTCAGTTTTCAGTCAGCAGCTACACGCTCTCAGCCCCTGAGGATGCTGAAGCAGCCGAACGCTATCTTGCCTCGGGCGCAATAAAGGGCATAGGCCCTTCTCTGGCCAAGCGTATAGTAAAGGCCTTTGGTGACGACACCTTTCGTATCATGGAGGAGGAACCGGAAAGACTTTCTGAGATAAAGGGCATAAGTGAGCGTATGGCCCGTGCCATCTATGAGCAGGCTGCTGAAAAAAAGAACCTCAGAGATGCCGTGATCTTCATGCAGTCCTATGGCATCAGTCCCGTATATGCAAATCGTATCTATGAAAAATATGGGCTGCTGTTATATAAGATCATAAAGGAAAATCCCTACAGGCTGGCGGACGATATAGAGGGCATTGGCTTCCGCCTTGCAGACAGCATAGCCCTTGGAACCGGAATCGAAAAAAGCAGCCCTTTCAGGATCAGATCCGGCATCCAGTATATCCTCAGACAGGCCCTTGGACAGGGACACACCTATCTTCCCAAGGAGCTTTTAAGATCCTACTCAGCCGAGCTCCTTGAGCTTTCTCCGGAGGATATGGACGATCTGCTTTTAGATCTGCAGATCCAGGGACGCATAGTTGTCAGCGGCACTGACGATCCTGAAATATATCTTTCCGAATACTATGGAATGGAGCGGAATACGGCCTTCATGCTCCGGACGCTGGACATAAAGGGCCAGTCCGACGGCCCGCTGTTCCAGCACAGACTGACTGAAATACAAAAAAAGGAGCACATAGAGCTTGACCCCATGCAGATCCATGCCGTAAAGGCTGCCGTGGAAAACGGTATAGTCATCATTACCGGAGGTCCCGGCACTGGAAAGACCACTACCATAAATACCATCATCAGGTATTTTGATATGGACGGTATGAGCATAGCTCTGTGCGCCCCCACCGGACGTGCCGCAAAGCGCATGTCTGAAGCCACGGGCTGTGAAGCCAAAACCATTCACAGGCTTTTGGAATATACTGGCTCCGCCACTGACGAAAAGTCCGGCCGAAGAGCCTCGGAGCGACCACATTTCCTCAGGAACGAAAATTCGCCTCTGGACGAAGATGTGATCATCGTGGATGAGATGTCCATGACCGATATATTCCTTATGGAAGCACTGCTTCGTGCCATAACTCCGGGGACTCGTCTGGTCCTTGTAGGTGATGCCGATCAGCTGCCCAGCGTCGGTGCCGGAAATGTACTTCGCGACATGATCAGCTCAGACTGCTTCACCACTGTCAGGCTGACCCACATATTCAGACAGGCCGCCAAGTCCGATATCGTCATGAATGCTCACCGCATAAACAAGGGCGAGGCTGTGGACCTTTCAAGGAAAAGCCGTGATTTTCTCTTTATACGTACCACTGATCCCTCTGAGATCATACGCTCCATCAAGGTCCTGCTCAAGGAAAAACTCCCAGGCTATGTGTCCGCAGACACCTCTGAGCTCCAGGTGCTGACCCCCACCAGAAAGGGCAGGCTTGGTGTGGAGAATCTTAATCGCGAGCTTCAGACCTATCTTAATCCGGCAGCCCCTGCAAAGGCTGAGGTGGAGCTTGCAGGAACTTTATTCAGAGTAGGCGATAAGATCATGCAGATAAAAAATGACTATGACCTTGTGTGGACCAGAAGGGATTCCAGGTTTATAGGCATTGAGACCGGGACCGGCATATTCAATGGCGACATAGGCGTGATCTATGATATAGACCACTCCTCCGGGCTTGTTACTGCTGTATTCGATGAGGACAGATATGTGGAATACGATAAAAAGCACCTTCAGGAGCTGGAGCTTGCCTATGCCGTAACAGTGCATAAGTCCCAGGGAAGTGAATACCCTGCCGTCATCCTGCCCATGTATCCTGCTCCTCATATGCTCATGAACAAAAACCTGCTTTATACTGCCGTGACCCGAGCCAAAAAATGCGTTTGCATGATAGGCCAGCCCGGGGTCTTTGAAGAAATGGCCCATAATGAAAACGAAAACAGACGCTACAGCGGACTCAGGGAACGGATAATGGAGGCCTATGGAAAGATACCCTATGAAAATGAGTCCCCAGAAGGACTCGACGAATATCTTCAGCAGGAAGCATTTTCGGAGGAACAGCTTCAGGAGCCTTAAAAGACTCATCGACATCGGGGCTGATCTGCTGTTTCCAAGGCATTGCCCTGTATGTAAGGATGTGCTTCCCTTTCCCTATGATCTGTCTTCTCTCTCGTCCCTGATATGCGGGGATTGTCTTTCAGAGCTTTCTTTTATAGGTCGAAAATGCTGCCAGAAATGCGGCAGAGCGCTGCCCATATCAGAGAAGCTCACTGTTTCCTCTGTCGGCTCATCTTCTCCCTCTGCTCATGAAAATGAGCCTGAGCTCTGTTCAAGCTGCAGGCAGCAGATCAGACTTTTCGAGCGCAATTACAGCCTGCTGAGCTATGGGCAGGCTGAACGAGAGATCATGTCTGACATAAAGTACCGTGGCAGGATCAAATATATGGATCTTTTTTCTCTTCTCATCAGCATGCACTTTGCCAGTGAAATATCCTCCATCGCTCCGGATGTGATAGTACCTGTACCCATACATAAAAACAGGCTCAAAAAACGAGGCTTCAATCAGGCAAAGCTCCTTGGAGATGGAATATCGAGACACACAGGCATAGAATGCAGTGATATGCTGCTGTTTCGCAGTATAGATACAAAGGCTCAGAAGGGACTTGGCTACGAGGGGCGCATACTCAATCTGCAAAATGCCTTTTCTGCTGATCTCTCTGCCTGCAGAGGTATCGGTACAGTCCTGATGGTAGACGATATATATACCACAGGCAGTACCCTTGAAGCCTGCACTGAGGCTCTGCTCAAAGCTGGCGTGAAAAAGGTATACGGAATATGCATATGCGCAGGCAGTGATGTCTCCGACGCCAGAAATTCGTCATAATCAGTTTATCCTTTGTTTATAAATTTTATCTATTTTTTGTAGAACGTACATATCGAAGTCACAAATTTCCCTTATTATAAAGACAGTTATCAGAGAGATAACTCAAAAAGCTTTTTCATACTCATTCCGGGCAGCGGTTTTGACCACTGCCCGGCCCCCTACAAAGATCAAGGCCCGTGTCAAGTGACACGGGCCTTACATCATGCTTATGTTTCTGCTGAAGTATTTTTCTATTTTTGTTCAAAAATCATTTCCTGTTTTTGTTTACTCTATCCTTCAGCTGTTTAAAGCCTTCCAGTCTTGAGCTTGCGCTGGGATTGGAGCTCAGCATACGCTTTGTCAGCATATCAAGATTATTGAATGCATGCTGCCTTTTTGCAAGTATATCCTCGAATCTTTTGGCAGCTGGAGTAGCTTTTATGCTGTCCTCTACTGCATTCATAGCCTTGCCAAGTATGGAATTCCACTCCTCCCTGGTTATATGTCCGTCCGATCTTGCCTGGCTGAAGGTCTCCCTCAGGCTCTGCCATCCTTCCGGCATCCTGTCCATCATCTCCTGCATCTCGTCATTTGCCTTGGTCACAAGCTGTGACAGATTCTTGATATGAAGGGCTGTCTTTGCCGATACATATACATCAAATGCAAATATGGCAGTCAATATGGAATCCAGGGACAGAAGCAGCGTCCTTGAGGGCAGGTATATAAAGCTGTCCACCCATTTATCCCCCAGGTAAGTGAGTATCAGTGTAAATACTCCCCAGCAGAGAGAGCTCGGCAGGCTTATATAGCCGTTTTTGCTAGCAAAGGGCTTGCCGGTATAGTCCCAATATTTTACTGAAAACAGCTTTTCCATGAGCATGCCCGTAAAATATTCCAGTATACTGGCAGCTGTCATCCCTACAAGGAATACCAGCACAGGATTGAAATAAAAGGGCAGCGCCACAAAAAGCATGAGCACCCCGCCAAAGCCGTAAATAGGTATCCAGGGACCCACAAGAAATCCCCTGTTTACCAGCTTTCTGTTGACTATGGACACATAGCTCGATTCAAATATCCACCCAAAGAAGCTGAATATGTAGAATAGCAGGAGCCATTGTATAAACTCGTATTCTTTCATATGATCACGTTTATCTTATCTGTAAGATCCTTATCCAGTTCATCCACGAGCCTCTGGGCATCCTGAAGATCCCTGCCCTTTACTCCGCAGTAGAACTTGAGCTTGGGCTCCGTTCCGGAAGGCCTTACACATACCCAGGCATCATCGCTGAGCTCATAATAAAGCACGTTCGAAGCAGGCAGCCCTGTTTTTGTCACTTCACCGGTCCTTAGATCCTTTATGAAGTCCTGCTGATAATCCCTTAGCTTTTCGACCCTGAAGCCTGCAAAGCTGTGGGGCTCATCCTTTCTGAAGGTCTCAAGTATACGGGCTATCTTTTCCAGGCCCTCTATGCCGGCAAGCTCCAGTGACTTTGTGTACTCCTGATAATAGCCGTATCTTTCATACATATCAAGCATCACATCCCAAAGCGTCATGCCCTTTTTCCTGTAATAGGCCGCAGCCTCACATAAAGAGGCCACCGCTGATACGGCATCCTTGTCCCTGGCATAGGTGCCTATGAGACAGCCATAGCTTTCCTCCATGCCAAACATATAGCTGCCATGTCCGCTTTCTTCATTTTCCTTTATCACTCTGCCTATCCACTTAAAGCCCGTCAGCACCTCTTTCAGGCTGCAGCCATAGGCCTTTGCCACTGCATCCAGCAGGTTTGTGGTGACTATGGACTTGACTACCTGGGCATCAGAGGGTATCTGGCCCATATCCTTTTTCTGGCTGAGTACATATTCACAGAGCAAAGCTCCGGACATATTGCCGGTAAGAGCCTTGTATTCTCCTGAATCTCTGTCCTTTACATAGACCCCCAGCCTGTCTGCGTCAGGATCAGTTGCAAGCACCAGATCCGCATCTACCTTCTTCCCCAGCTCAAGTCCCAGGGAAAAGGCTTCCTTTGCCTCAGGGTTTGGATATGCCACAGTAGGGAAATCACCATTGGGCTCTGCCTGCTCGGGGACCTCATATACATGCTCAAATCCAAGCTCCGAAAGCACTCTCATGACAGGCACATGTCCGGTTCCATGAAGAGGCGTATATACTATGCGTATCCCGTCCTGCATCTCCCTTATCACATCCCTGTGGACTATCGCCCCCTCTACACATGCGATATATTTATCATCTATCTCTTTGCCTATAGTGATATAGAGCCCTGCTTTTTTTGCCTCCTCAGCGGACATGGTCCTGCATTCCGAGAAATCCTGTATGCTGAGGACCTCCTTCATGACTCCCTTGTCATGAGGCGGCGTAAACTGGGCCCCATCCTCCCAATAGACTTTGTAGCCATTGTAATTTGACGGATTGTGGCTGGCAGTGATATTTATTCCAGCTATGCAATGAAGCTCTCTGACCGCAAAGCTGAGCTCAGGTGTGGGCCTGAGAGATTCAAATCGATAAGCCTTTATTCCATTTGCGGCAAGGGTCCTGGCAGCTTCATCGGAAAACTCAGGGGACATATGTCGGGAATCATAGGCTATGACTACACCCTTTTCCTTTCCACCCTGGGAAATTATATAATTAGCCAGTCCCTGGGTAGCACGCCTGATGACATATTTATTCATCCGGTTCGTACCGGCTCCGATTATGCCTCTGAGCCCTGCTGTCCCGAACTCCAGATCCATATAGAATCTTTCCTTTATCTCATTTTCATCTGAGATGGCGGCAAGCTCTGCCTTGGTCTCTTCATCAAAATAAGGATCACTGAGCCACTTTTCATATATACTTTTATAATCTCTCATGAAAACCCCCGAAAAATCTGATTTCAATATATCCGCCGCAAAGCTGCGGCGGATAAGCTTAGTTTCCTTACTTCTCTGCTATAGCCTCTATCTCGCAAAGCAGGTTCTTGGGAAGTGTCTTTACTGCGACACAGCTCCTTGCGGGCTTGCCGGTGAAATACTTCTCATATACCTTATTGAATGCGGCAAAATCTCCCATATCAGCCAGGAAGCAGGTGGTCTTGATGACCTTTGTGATGTCGCTTCCGCCAGCATCGAGTACAGCAGCAACGTTCTTGCAGGAGCATTCAGCCTGAGCCTCGATGCCCTCTGGAGCCTCTCCGCTTACGGGATCTACTCCGAGCTGTCCTGAGGTGAATACATAATTTCCTGCCTCATAGCCCTGTGAATAAGGTCCTATAGCCGCAGGTGCATTTTTTGTCTCAATTACCTTCATAATAAATCATCCTCCATTGTTTTTATATAAAAGACTTCGCCTTACGTCATATCTGCCGTTATGGCTCAAATCTTTCTGACATAAAGATATGTACTGAAAAGATATAATATGCTGTTATGCTCGGGATGCCTGAGCACATCATCCTGCATCTTCCTGAGCAGCTCGCCTATCTCGGTTCCTGGCCTGAGCCCGGCCTTTATGAGGTCAGAGCCCTTTACTATCATATCCTTCATATATACAGGCTCATCCCTTTCGATGATCCTGTCAAAAATACGTCTGAGCTCCTGCTGATCCTCTGCAGGGCAAAGCTCCTTATATCTGTCATCCGACGAAAAGAGCTCCTTCATATCTATGAGCTCTGAAAAGAGCTCCGGGCTCGTATCCTGCATGGCCAGCTTGATCTCATAAGGATCAGAAGCTATTGGCTTCCAAAGCTTCCTGACCAGCATGCCGGCTTTCCCTATCGTATCGTTATCCATACGCAGCTCTTTCAGCATGTCCCTTGCCTTGTCCTCGGAAAGAGATGAAAGCAGCATGGCATACCTTCTGTATTTATGCGTCACCGGGATCTCCTGATACCCTGGCACCGGCTCGAGCCTTGAAAAAACATCCCTGTCCAGTCTTTCAAAGCCCTCGCATATATACTGAGCCATGCCAAGGCCCCACAGCTCTCTCACGCTGTCCGGATGCCTGGAACACAAAAGCTTTGAAAGCTCTGCCTGTACCCTTTCCTTGCTTACAAGCCTCAGGTTAGAAGCATGGCTCCTGACAGCCGCAGCCGTTCCTTCTTCTATATCAAATCCAAGCTGGGCAGAAAACCTGACAGCCCTGAGTATCCTGAGGGCATCCTCAGAAAATCTCTCATCAGGGTCCCCGACACAGCGGATGACTCTGCTTTTAATATCTGCAAGACCGGAAAACTCATCTACCAGCCCGACCTCATCGTTGTAGGCCATGGCGTTGATGGTAAAGTCCCTGCGCCTGAGGTCCTCCCTGAGAGAGGGTGTAAAGCTCACCTGCTCCGGGTGTCTGCCATCCCTGTATTCTCCGTCTATCCTGTAGGTAGTCACCTCATATGGCCTCAGCTCGTATCTTTCAGTATATGCCGAGGTCCTGCATTTCAGGATCACGGTGACCGTACCATGCTTGATACCCGTATCCACGGTGCGTTCAAAAACGCCCTTTATCTCCTCAGGCTTTGCCGAGGTAGTTATATCCCAATCCTCCGGATCTCTTCCAAGTATGCTGTCACGGATACAGCCTCCTACCGCAAAGGCCTCATGGCCGGCTTCATTCAGCCTGTTTATTATATTTTTTACATCCTCAGGCAGCTCTATCTTTATACCGCCCAGTCCTGAACCTTCCATACTTAGCTTGATGTTTCAAAATACACTATAATCGTGCCCGCATTTACCGAAACAGAGGCTTCCCTTCCAATAAACTCATTTGAAAGTCCCAGAGGAAAGCTGTTTTTAAGCTCGGCATCTCTGAGCTCATATTTAAGCCCCGTCTCCCATATGCCCTGTGAGCTGTCACTATGGGAAAAAACCGACAGAAATCTGCCAAGGCCGTCCCTGGGGAATATGATCCTCCCGTCAGTGACCGCAGTCAGTGCGGATCCCTTGTCAAACATAAGAGAACTGATACCCTTCTTTGAAAGCATGGCTATATCCTGGATATTTGCAAGGGTATGATCCAGCCTCCCTCCCGTACATCCATACAGGTAAAAGCATTCAAAGCCTCTTTCAAGCCCTATGTCGATGGCTGCCGCCGAATCGCTCACGTCCTTTACCACATTTAATTTTACAAGCTCTGCTCCAAGCTCCGAA
>CALWET010000056.1 GCA_944377385.1 uncultured Lachnospiraceae bacterium
TAGAAAGTCCGTTTATGGCAAACATGGCAAAGGTATGATCCCAGTGCCAGTGAGTCAGGACTGTAAGCTCAGGAAGTTGAAGTCCGTTTTCCTCAAGCAAAGCATAGAATTCCTCCACATGCTCCCTAGAATGGCCTGCATCAATGGCTAAGCTGTACTTATCCCCTCTGACATAACCGATGGCAGGACGGTCTCTCTCCTCCTCAAAGGAAGTCACCCACACCCTTTCATTTATCCTTTTCAGCTCCATATTCATCCCCTATATCAGTTCAAATATCACCATACCGCCCTTTTCCGAAAAGCCGGTATCCCAAAGCGAAGGGAAGTCAAGCCATCTTTCCTCCCCATATGTAATAGCCTTTATGATGGAATATCTGCCTATATACTGATGGCCGGTGATCAGGAACCAGTGCCAGATATAGTCATCAAAAACAGGATTATTATGATCCAATATAAGGATTGGAATCGGGTACCTCAGTACAAGTTGCTTTCTTACCGCTTCTTCTGCCTTTTCAAAGCTCTCTTGTCCCGAAAGCGGGCTCATGCTCAGATGCCTGTTAAGCTTTTGAGTATCTTTTCCAAAGCTGCTCTCCGCCATGGCAATGTATTCCTCAAAGCCTCTGATATAAAGATCCGTGCTGCATATGCCTCGGGAGCGAGGCCTGAGGTAGAGCTTCATGAGTTTAGAAAATTCCATGTAATCCTTACTTGAAATATCTCTTCTAAATAGATCCTGATCGAAGCCCGGCTTACCTGAAACAGTAAAGTATGGGAGCTCAAGCTTTTCATAATTATCCAGCATCATCATTTCTCTGATCCTGAAGCTTTTACATTAGTCCCCATTCAGGATCCTTTAAAAGTGCCCTGCCCACACCTATGAGATCTGCACAGCCACTGCAAAGCAGCTCCTCCGCCTGTTCAACAGTTGTAATGCCTCCTGTTGTAAGTACCGGTACGTCCACGGCCTTTTTTATGGCAGCAGACATCTCTCTGAAATAACCTGGATGATCATGTCCAGGTATGATGTAACCGTTCATGCCTCCGGATACATCGATCAAATTCACCCCATATGAGCAAAGCAGTTCAGATGCCTCGACGGCCTCCTCTTCCTTACTGCCTCCATCCTGATAATCACAGCCTCCAAGACGTACAGCTATGGGAAAGTCACGACCCACCTTTGAACTACAGGCTTCGATTATCTCCTTATGGAGCCTCAGCCGGTCTGTCAGAGATGATGCCCCATATTCATCCCTTCTTTGATTTACAAGAGGTGAATAGAATTGATCAAGAAGGTAGCCATGGGCAGAATGTATCTCCACTCCGTCATAGCCCGAAAGCCTGGCTCTCCTTGCAGCAGCTGCAAAAAGTTCTGCTATCCGATGAATCTCAGAAATTGAAAGCTCTCTGCACATACTGTCCTTATATGTATATACAGAGGCTGATACAGGCTGTTCTCCTGCGAGCTCCGGCGTGGATTTGCCCCCGGCATGATTTATCTGTGCAAAGACCTTTATGGCATTGCCCTCTCCATGTATCGTATCAGTCAGCCTTTTAAGGCCCTCTATCACACTATCATCTGCTATTGACAGCTGATACCTGCTGGCCCTTCCCTGAGGTGTCACATACATATGCTCCGTTATGATCAGGCCTATCAAACTGTTTTCTGCTCTTTTAGCATAATGCTCGCACAGCTCCGCAGTCACATGTCCGTTTTCAGACTTTTCAGTGGCAAGCGGCGGCATGACTATCCTTGACCTAAGTCTTATGCATCCTATTTCCAGGCTATCCCTTATATCCATTAAGGCACCGATCTCCTTTTCACGTCTCTAAATATGCTTTTCCATTATCAACCACATAGTCCCCGCCTATCAGCGCAGCGTGGGCATCGTCTCCATGCCCGATCTGTTCTGTCTCTGCAAGCGGCAGATCATTCCTGGTCATGGATAAAATAAGCTCCTTTAGAAAAGGCCTTTGCCCAGAGCGATCAAGCTCAGAAAAGGTCCCAAGCAGTATGCCGCTTATCTCATCAAAAACTCCCATCTGGGAAAGCTGGGCTATAAATGCAGATACCTGAGGTGCAGCTCCCCTGAAGGCCTCAAGCAGAAGTATCCGTCCTCTCATATCCGGCCAAAACCTGGTCCCGGCAAGCTTTAACAGGCAGCGTATATTTCCTCCCACAAGTCTGCCCCTCATATATTTCCCACGCAAAAAAACATGGTTTATATCGAAAAGCTCTGTTGATCCATTTTCAGAAAGATCTGTAAATGCTTGGCTTAGCCATGGATCCTTTACAAGATTGAGGGGATGGTAAAGCACTGATCTTTTAGCTGAGACCTTGTCCATGGCATTTATGACCGCAGTCAGATCGCTATAGCCCCAAAATACGGCCTTGCTCTGCCTTATAGCCTCATAATCGAGATATGGAAGGATACCATTTGAAATGTCACCTCCA
This sequence comes from uncultured Lachnospiraceae bacterium, assembly GCA_944377385.1. GTDB lineage: Bacteria > Bacillota > Clostridia > Lachnospirales > Lachnospiraceae > Avilachnospira. Next base: position 2,453 of record CALWET010000056.1, read on the forward strand.
GAAACATCAAAGATCATGGCTGTCTCAAGATCCTTGAAGCATTTCATAAGTTCAACGGCCCTCTCCATCGGGGCATAGCTTAACGGTCCTCTGGAAAGCCCGTAGATACAATTAGTAAAAACCGGTTCATACCCTATGTCCCTGACAAGATCAGCTGTTTTCTCTATCAGCCCTCTTCGCTCCTCCGAGACAGCATTTGAACAACTTATAAAATATATCCGTCCCTTGCTTGTCATTGACTACATTCTCCTCCAAAGCTCCTTTAACCGGCTGACAGCCTTTGATCAGATCAAAAATCATATGTGGCAGGAAGTCTTGTGTGTGAAATGCTCCGTCCCGTATTCAGCCCATCTATGGATCTAAGCTCATCCTCTGTAAGCTCAAAGTCAAAAATATCACAGTTTTCAAATATCCTGTCCCTGTGTACAGATTTAGGGATGACCAGAAAGCCCTCCTGTATATGCCAACGCAAAACTATCTGTGCCGGAGTTTTTTTATGCTTCAAGGCAGCTGCCATAATGGGAGGCGCATCCAGCTGGCCTCTCATGAGAGGCGACCAGGATTGTATCATTATATGCTGCTTTTTACAAAGATCATAAAGCTCTGGCTCAGAAAGTCCCGGATGATGCTCCACCTGGTTTATCACCGGAGCTACATCACAGCTCTCAAGTATCCAGTCTATATGCTTTATCGTAAAATTGGACATGCCAAGGGCTTTTATCCTTCCATCCTTATAAAGATCCTCTAAAGCTCTCCATGTCTCCAAAAGTCTGTCCTTTTTCTGTCCCGGCCAATGGATCAAAAACATATCCAGATGATCGGTGCACAGATCTTTTATGGTCTGTTCAAAAGCCTTTATGGCACCATCATAGCTCATGTGATCCATAAGCAGCTTGCTGGTAATGAATAAACTGTTTCTGTCGGCTCCATACCTTAAAAGTTCTTTTCCAAGCAGAGCTTCGTTTTCATAAAGCTCCGCAGTATCAAACAGCCTATAGCCCGCATCAAGAGCGGCAAAAACAGCCTCATGCATGTCATCAGGATCCGTAGTCTTGTAAACTCCAAGTCCAAGCACGGGGATCTTAATTCCATTTGAAAGCTTTATCTCAGGTATCATATTCATGCTTCCTGTTTCTTTCTAAGTTCTCTGACTTCATCCAGACTTAGAAAAGAACACATTGCTATCTCACTGTCTGACAACTTACCCACCTTCAGCATCTCTCTGGCCGTACGCAGGTTCTGAGCCTTCGCCGCATCTTCTGCCCGCCTGGTGGCATTTTCTAGCTCTATTTTATATTTATTCCTGTATTCCTCAAGAGCTTCTTCCCTTATCTCCTTCTTCCATTCCTCTACCGCTCTGCTCATGGCTCCTCCCTCCTTTTTCTCCTGTTCTCCCTTGAATTTCCCCGTCTGCTCCGAGAGTATCCTGTAATTCATAGCCCTTGGCTCACTGCACCCAAGGTCATGTATCAGCCTTCCTATGGCATCCTCTCCACGGTATCTCCCGTTTACATATATGATATGGGCTCCGTCATTAAATTCCTCGTCGGTCTCCTTTATCTTCCTTTCCACATGATATAGCGGGAGCCCCTTTCCGTATATGTCCTCCTCTGTGATGAATATGACATATATCTCCCTCAGCTCCTCATGCCCCTCTCCCTTCCTGGAGATGTTCGCATCCATCAGGCTCGCATTGTACCTCGCTCTCCTGG
>CALWET010000057.1 GCA_944377385.1 uncultured Lachnospiraceae bacterium
GGGAAGCCCTCCAGGGCATCCTTTATGCCAAAGGGAGTGTTCATGCGGAATATACCAAGGGGCGTCTTTTCATCTCCCTCTCTGGTCTTTCCAAGGCCCTTTCTGCCAAGCTTTCCAAGCTCCGTAGAGGTGACATACAGCCACTGTGTATACTCTGCAGGGACTGTATCTCCGCCCTCGGAGACCTGGGCCTCGGCTATGAGGTCGCGCTTATAGGCACTTACAGAGGCATTGAGCCCGGAGCCCTCTACTATCACCACAACCTCTGCATCTGCGGGTATGTCAAGCCTGGTTATATCCGTGCCAAGTGCAGTCAGCTGTCTTACTCCCGTTATGCCGGAGCTTCCCGTCAGGCCTTTTCCGCTCTCTTCCGTGCCAAGGCTTACCCCCGGACCTCCGTTTATGCCCTCGACCACGGCTCCAAAAGCAGTCAGGGCACCAAATATCATAAGAGCAGCCGCAGCTGCCAGTATATATGAATTCCTTTTCATATGCTGTCCACCTCAGTTTTTATTTTTTCTCGTATACAAATGAATTTTGCCTTTTTGTCTGTTATAATATAGCATATCAGAGGCCGGATTTGTCTGATTCGGCAAAAAAGACAGATTTATTTAAGAGAGTTTACAAAAGAGCAGCTATGCCAGGCTTTACCACCCATTACATCATAGGCCAGGAGGGCTTTTATAATCTTCCCGAGGGAAGGCTGAAGGACATCATCAGGAAAAATCCGAGCATATATCATCTGGGGACCCAGGGGCCGGATCTTTTCTTTTATAATGCTGTGCTCCTTCGTCACCGGGGCTATAAAAACATAGGCATATGGATGCATGAGTTTCACATATGCGAATTCGTGGAATGTATGCTGCGCTTTGCTCAGAAGGCGCCTACGATGGAGCAACATGACATGGCCATAGCCTACATGGCCGGCTACATGAACCATTGCATAGCTGACGCCATAGTGCATCCCTATGTATATGGCAGGATAGGCTATGACCCAAAGCATAAGGGCAAGCAAAAGCGCAGCTCCACAACACTGCACTGCCGCCTTGAAAACGATATAGATACCATACTCCTTGAGGCCTACAGACAGCAAAAGCCCTCTGAATTTGATCAGGCCTCCACATTTTCCCTGACAAAGGAGGAAAAGCTGTATCTCTCTGACTTTCTCTGCAATGCCATAAATGAGACCTATTATCCTGAGCGTTTTGGAAACACCTTTTCCATAACCCGGGGCATAGTGAGACGCTCCATCTATATGATGCGTATAGGCCTCAAGGCCCTTGCCGATCCAAAGGAGAAAAAAAGCAGGCGCATAGGCTTTATAGAATCCAAATTCCGCATGCAGCCCCTTGCCTCCAGCAAGCTGGTCACGGACAGGGTGTCTGACGTGGCCTGGGCTCTGAATACCAGTCATGAGATCTGGTCCAATCCCTGGGACCGCAGCATGCTTTCAAACGAATCCTTTGAGGATCTTTTGGAGCAGGTGGATATGAAGGTCCATGAATGCTATCTGCTGATAGATGGCTTCCTTTCCGGCAGTATAGGACAGGAGGAGGCAAAAAAGCTCTTTGGGGAAAGGTTTGGAAATTATTCTCTCCATAGCGGACTTACGGCCGGGATACAATGACCCCGGCCGTTTTATCATAGTTCATGCTTAATAACAATATATTTATTCTTTTTTGGCCTTAAACCTGGTTCCTACATCTTTTCCTTCTACTATAGCATAAATATTTTCCATCTTTTTCCCGTTAGTTATGACCATGTCAAAGCCGCTGAGCATGGCTATTGCAGCTGCATGAAGCTTTGTGACCATGCCTCCCGTTCCTCTCCAGCTGCCGGCCTCTCCCGCCATATCAAATATGTCCGGCGTCAGATCATCCACCTGATGTATCAGTCTGGCATCGGGATGGGTCTTTGGATTTGCATCATAAAGCCCTTCTATGTCGGAAAGCAGTATCAACAGATCCGCATGACAGAGCTTTGCAACTATGGCTGAAAGCCGGTCATTATCTCCCAGGACCTTGTGCTTTTCCGTCTCTATCTCCGCCGAGGAAACAGAGTCATTTTCATTTACTATAGGTATGATGCCCATTTCCAGCAGCGCAGAAAAGGTATTTGACAGGTGCTCTGCCCTGCTCTCCACCTCCACATCATCTCCAGTGAGGAGTATCTGCCCTACTGACTGATTATATTCTGCAAAGAGCCTGTCATACATGGACATCATCTGGCACTGCCCCACTGAGGCGGCCGCCTGCTTCATCCTGAGCTCCTTGGGCCTTTCCGCAAGCTTCATCTTTTCCGTACCTACGGCTATGGCTCCAGAGGACACCAGTATGACCTCTCTGCCCATGCCTCTGAGATCCGAAAGAGTGCGTACCAGCTTTTCCATGCTCCTCAGATCCACGGCTCCCGAGCTGTGGGTAAGCGTGGAGGTCCCCACCTTTACAACTATGCGCCTTGCTTCATGCTCCATTTTTCCTTACCTGATCCAGTCCTTATCTGACCTGTCCTTTTCCGTATATTATGTATTTTATGGTAGTCAGCTCCATGAGCCCCATGGGGCCTCTGGCATGCATCTTCTGTGTGGATATGCCTATCTCGGCTCCAAGTCCAAACTCAAAGCCGTCAGTGAATCTGGTGGAGGCATTTACATAGACTGCCGCCGCATCCACCCGATCAAGGAACTCCTGGGCCTTGAAATAATCATCCGTCACTATGGCCTCTGAATGCATGGTACCATGTCGGTTTATAAACTCTATGGCCTCATCCATGCTCTTTACCACATGGACTGCCAGTATGTAATCATCGTACTCGGCATCCCAGTCCTGCTCCGATGCCGCAATGCCCCTGCTTCCGAGTATCGAAAGAGCCCTTTCGTCACAGCGGAGCTCCACATCGTTTTTATCAAGCAGCGGAACTGCAAGCCTGAGGAATTCCTCTGCCACATCCTCATGTATGAGGACGCACTCTGCCGCATTGCACACAGAAGGCCTCTGGCATTTTGCATTGTATAGAATATCCGCCGCCATGGGGAGCTGCGCTTGGGAATCCACATATACATGGCATACACCCTCTCCGGTACGTATTACCGGCACGCTGGCCTCCTTTGCCACGGTACGTATGAGCCCGGCCCCTCCCCTGGGTATCAGCACATCCACATATCCATCCAGATGCATGAGCTCCCTGGCCGTTTCCCTGCTGGTATCCTCTATGAGGCTTATGCAGTCCATGGGCAGGCCTGAGCTTTCAAGGGCCTCCCGCATGAGCCTTGCAGCGCA
>CALWET010000058.1 GCA_944377385.1 uncultured Lachnospiraceae bacterium
CATGCAGTATCCAAAGGTCGCTGCCAGGGTCATAGCAAAGGATTCCGGAGAATGGTTCCAGGTATTCAGGATAGACAAGGGCTCGGCCGATGGGATAAAAGTGGACATGAATGTCCTTTCCGGCGGAGGCCTTATAGGCATAGTGACTGAGGTAGGCGCAAATTATGCCACCGTAAGGAGCATCATAGACGACGAATCCAGCGTTTCGGCAATGTCTCAGCACAGTGCTGACGGCTGCTTTGTAAACGGTGACCTGAAGCTTTTCGAGGAAGGTGTGCTTAATCTTACAAATATAGACCGTAATGCAAATATTGCCGATGGAGACGCCATAGTCACCTCGAATATAAGCACAAAATTCCTTCCAGGCATACTCATAGGCTATGCCTCTGACATAACGATAGATTCCCAGCACCTGACCATGTCAGGAAGGCTCATTCCCGTTGCTGATTTTGATGACCTCCAGGAGGTGCTGGTCATCACCCAGACAAAATCCGAATACGGGATAACGGACCACAGCGGCGAAGCCGAGGAGATAGTCTACTGATATGAAGCTCAGGAATGTCTTAAAAAGGACGGCCATCTATCTGGTCCTCATATTTGGTGCCTTTACGATACAGACCTCTGTATTTCCGCTTATCACCTTTTTTTCCTCTACACCAAACCTCCTTTTGATATTGACCTTTTCCTTTGGCTTTATCTACGGGAGCATGACAGGCATGCTCTGCGGCCTGATGGCAGGCATGCTCATGGACCTGTTCTATACAGGTCCCTTTGGTTTTTACAGCCTGATCTTCGTATGCTGCGGCTATGTAAACGGCATATTCAACAGGTATTATTATGACGACTTCATAACCCTGCCTCTCATACTGTGCGGGGCCAATGAGCTCATATATAATCTTTATATCTATCTATTCAGGTTTTTCCTGAGAGGAAGATATGATGTACTGTTTTATTTTGTCAGACTGGTGCTGCCGGAGCTGCTTTTTTCACTGATCGTGACACTGATAGTATATCGTTTCTTTCTGAAGGTCGGCAAAAAGCTGGACCATATGGAACAAAGGAGAGGCCAGAACGTTGCTTAGATCCATATATGAACTCCTTAAAGATCTTTTCATAAGGCTTGTGCAGAGCCGGCTTTTTGCTCTTGGCGTAATATTTACGGCGGGCTTTTTCATGCTGGTCGCAAGGCTTTATGACCTTCAGATAAACCAGTCCGAGGACTATCAGGAGCAGTTCATAGAGTCCATAGAGAGGGTAGTGACGATCCCGGGCACCAGGGGCAACATATATGATGCAAATGGCAATCTGCTGGCCTATAACAAACTTAGCTACAATGTGACCATCACAGACATAGGGGCCTATACCGGTGATTACAACAGCCGTAATCTGATGCTGAACGAGCTTGCCACCATACTGGAAAAGCATGACCAGCCTCTGGTATCAAGCTTTGAGGTAAACCGGGACGGCTCAGGTGAATATTATTTCACCTCCTCGATCACTGCTGCCAGGAACAGATTTCTGGCCAATGTCTATTCCAGTGTATACAGCACCACCGTGACCACGGATATGCTGGGCAGCTCTGAACGCTATGATCCAAACATCAGTGCTGAAGAGTGTCTTGAGCTCATGATAGACCTCTATGCCTTTGACAATGTCAGGGACCAGGACGGGGAGCCGGTGATCATACCTGAGGAGAGGCTCCTTGACATGGTGAAAATACTTTATACTCTCAGGCAGAGCGCCTTCAGAAGATATGAAAGCACTACCATAGCCACGGATATCAGCGATGAATGTATGGCCGAGATCATGGAAAACGGTGCCTATCTGAAGGGTGTCGAGGTAGAAGAGACCTATATAAGACGCTATAATAATGCAAAGTATTTTTCCCATATAATCGGTTACACAGGTGCCATCAGAAATCAGGAACAGCTGGCCGAGCTTCAAAAGACCGATCCAAGCTATGAGATAACCGATGTCGTTGGCACTACGGGCCTTGAGGCCACCATGGAGACAGCCCTTCAGGGCGAGAAGGGTGAGATCCACATGTACGTGGACAGCTATGGAAACATAAGCGAGGTCATAAGCGAGACCAAGCCTGAGGCTGGAGACAATTTCTACCTGACCATAGAGCAGAACCTGCAGATAGGCATATATCATCTGCTTGAGCAGCAGCTTGCCAGCATACTTGCAAACAAGATAGTGAACATGCCGGAGGCAGAGATACCTCAGGTCTCGGATTCCTCCGAGATAGTCATCTCCATAGATGAGGCCTATTATCAGCTGATAAACAACAATGTGCTCCATAAGGACCAGTTTTTTGATGAGGATGCCGGCACAGCCGAGCGAAGCATAGCCTCGGCATTTTCATCGAAAAAGGAGATAGTGCTCAATACCATCGAGGCACAGCTGAATTCAGACACAGCCTTTACCATGGAAGAGCTGATTCCTGAATATTATTCCTACATGGTCTATATATATGATTATCTGGTAAACACCTCTGAGCTGATAGACAATTCCCTCATTGACAGGCAGTCTGAAAGCTATCTTGCCTGGAGAGACGATACCATCAGCCTGAGAAGCTATATATACAGCGGCATATCCGAAGGCTTCATAATCACCTCAGGCTTTGAAAACGATACTGGTGCCAGATATGAGGACGCCGATGCACTGTATGAGCAGATAGTCCGGCAGATCATGGAGGATATAACTGAGGATGACGGCTTTGAAAAGCTTATCTACCGCAATATGATCATAAATGATGAGCTCAGCGGCAATCTGCTCTGTATGGCCCTTTATGAGCAGGGCATACTTGAGGAGGACGCAGAGGCCTATGCCCAGCTTTCTCTGGGAGATACTGACCAGGCCTTCAGCTTTTTTATTGACAGGATATATGATATAGACATCACACCTGCCCAGCTTGCTCTGGATCCCTGCATGGGCTCAGTGGTGGTGACGGATGTCAGGACAGGAGAGGTAAAGGCCCTGGTCACCTACCCGGGCTATGACAACAACCGGATAAATGACCCCTCATATTTCAGTGAGTGTTTAAATGACATGTCGCTGCCTCTCATAAATTCAGCTACTCAGACCAACAAGGCTCCCGGCTCCACCTTCAAGCCCATAGCAGCCATAGCAGTGCTTGAAGAGCACCGCATCAGTCCCCAGGAGACCGTAGACTGTACAGGTGTATACGAGGATGCAGAGCCTCCCATCAGCTGCTGGATAGGAAGGCCAGGACATGGAGATCTGACGGTACAGCAGGCCATAGAAAATTCCTGTAACTACTGTTTCTCTGAATATGCTCACAGGCTCTCGCTGGTGGAGGGCCAGCTTATGGAGGACGGAAGCCCTGCATACAGCGCCCAGCAGGGTATAGAGCTGATAGCGAAATACGCATCCATGTTTGGCCTTGACAGACCAAGCGGAGTACAGATAGAGGAAAATCCTCCTCATATCTCAGATTCCGATGCTGAAAGGTCTGCTTTTGGCCAGGGTACTCATTCCTACAACAATGTGCAGCTGGCCAGATACACCACGGCCCTGGCAAACAGGGGCACAGTATTTGATCTGACCCTGCTCCGCACCCAGACAAATGCAGAGGGAGAGATCATAGATGAGTTCCCGGCTCAGGTGACAGGGACCGTGGACATATCCGACACCACCTGGGACATAGTACAGAGTGGTGTCAGAGACGTCATTACCGATGGAGTTGCTGCCAGAGTATTTTCAGGCTTCCATACGGTAGAGATAGCAGGAAAGACCGGTACGGCCGAGGAGATAAAGACCAGAGGAAACCACGCCGTATTCATATCCTATGCGCCCTATGACGATCCTGAGATAGCAGTCACGGTCATGATCCCCTTTGCTTACTCCTCAGGAAACGCCGCCTCCCTGGCAAGCCGGGTTTATAATTATTACTATGGAGGCACGGACCTGCCTTCCATCATAAGCGGCGATGCAAGGGGCATTGGAATCTATAATGTAAGCGGTGGCTGATGTTTCTGCGGATCCATGCCAGGACATGAAGAGATAAAGTCCAATAAAAGATCAGCTGCTGTAGATTGTTTCTTTAAAAAATCATGCCATGACTGATTTTTTATGACATTTACACAAAAATATAGTATACTAAGGAAAGACAGATGAAATTTGACTATGATATCAAATATTACAATTTTCTTTTGTTGATACTGGTCATAGCACTCAATGTATGCGGAGTTTTCATAGTTAATTCCGCATCCAATATGGACGAGGGCATAGTTTCACGTCAGATAATGGGGACCATGATCAGCATATGCGTATGCATCGTGGTATCCTTTATAGATTACCGGCGCCTGATAAAATACGGCAGGGCATTTTATTTCATCAGCATCCTGCTCTTGGTGGCCGTGCTCGCCTGGGGAGCTACCCATGGAGGCGCAAGCCGCTGGATAGTCCTTCCGGTCATAGGCCAGATACAGCCTACCGAGTTTATAAAGGTCGCCATAATAGTTTTTTATGCCTGGTATTTTGAACGTCATGCCGAGGACATAAGCAGGCCTGTAACGATCCTCAGATCAGTGCTTTTATTTGCCCTTCCTGCCGTCCTCATACTGCTGGAGCCAAACCTCAGCACGACCATCATATTCACGGTCATCTTTGCCGGGATGTTCTTTGCAGCCGGCCTTGGCTTCAAATGGATACTTGGGGCTGTTTCAGGACTTGGACTGATGCTGGGGCTTTTGTTTTACAGCTTTGGAACGGGGCTTTATGAAAAGATTCCCTTCCTTACTGACTATCAGAAGCTAAGGATACTTGGCTTCCTTTATCCGGAGCAGTATTCAGATACCTATGCCCAGCAGGCAAGCTCCATAACAGCCATAGCTTCAGGCGGCCTGTACGGCAAGGGGCTTTACAATACTGACATAGTCTCGGTCAAGGCAGGGGACTTCCTTATAGAAGAGGATACGGACTTTATTTTCGCCATCATTGGTGAAGAGCTTGGATTTCGCAGCTGCCTGATCATATTTATCGTATTTTTACTTATATTGTTTATCATCCTGTATATCGGAGGCAGGTCCAGAGATCCCGGGGGTAGGATCATCTGTGCCGGCGTGGCAGTTTGGATAGGCTTTCAGACCTTTACCAACGTGGCCGTTGCAACGGGACTGTTTCCAAATACAGGTGTTACCCTTCCATTCTTCAGCCGCGGTATATCATCGCTGCTGGCCCTGTATATCGGCTTGGGGTTGGTGCTGAATATAGGGATGCAGAGGAAGGCTAAATAAATCAGGAGAAGAGAGGTATTTCATGAATGTCGGACTGATAGCACATGATTCCAAAAAAAAGCTGATGCAGAATTTCTGCATAGCCTACAGAGGGATCCTGTCAAAGAATGAGCTGTATGCCACAGGTACTACGGGCAGGCTGATCGAGGAGGTCACAAACCTGCACATACATAAGTATCTGGCCGGACATTTGGGGGGAGAGCAGCAGATGGCTGCCCAGATAGCTAACAATGATCTGGACATGGTGATCTTTTTAAGGGATCCTCAGCATCCAAATGCGCATGAGCCTGATGTAAACAATGTGGTCAAGCTCTGTGATACCTACAACATCCCCATGGCCACTAACATAGCTACGGCAGAGCTGCTGATCAGAGCACTCGAAAACGGAGATCTGGAGTGGCGTGAAGCTTAAAGTTTTTTTATTGATACCTTTGGCCTGCTGCAGCCTGCTTTATGGCTGCGGAGCCGGTCTGACTGATGCCTATGATATAAGTCAGGCCTCTGCAAATATAATGATCGATACTGATGAGGACGGATTTAAGGCTGACGGCTTTGCATCCGCTCTTTGTGTTCCTGAAACTGAAGAGCCTGTAAATGCAGATGGTGTAAATGCAGCTGCCTATGGGCTCTTTGATATTGAAAGTCAAACCGTCGTTTCCCAATCAGGGATCTTTGACCAGGTCTATCCTGCGTCCACCACCAAAGTCCTGACCTGCCTTCTGGCCCTTGAAAGAGGTGACCTCGAGGACATCGTTACTGTTCCCGAGGAAGCTGCCATAGATGTATCCGGCTCATCCATGGCAGATCTCAAGCCCGGGGACCAGCTTAAACTCATGGATCTGCTTTACGGCCTCATGGTCCCCAGCGGCAATGATGCGGCGGCAGCCATTGCCTGTCATATAAGCGGCAGTATAGACGAATTTTCCGCTTTGATGAACGAGAGGGCAAGGGAGATAGGGGCAACACATTCTCACTTCGTAAATCCTCATGGCCTTCCCTCTGACGATCACTATACTACTGCCTATGATATGTACCTGATCCTGAATGAGGCGCTGAAAGAGCCGGATTTTGCGCAGTTCGCCTCCCAGTCTGAGTATACCGCCTCAGTGACCTCTGCCGATGGAAGCGTCAGAGAGGTGACCTGGACAAATGGAAACGGCTTTTTGTCAGGGAATTTCTCCCTTCCTGCGGGAGTGTCCATGATAGCCGGAAAAACAGGGCATACAAATGCAGCAGGCTTTTGCCTGGTCCTCGCTGAAACCGCTCCGGACGGCGGTGAAATGATCTCCGTGGTCTTTAACGCACCTACCTATGAGGACCTTTATAACGGCATGTCCGGCCTTATTTCAAAGGGGATATAGCAGTGATGCACGCATCACATCACTGGTATGGCGAATGGGCTTTTTTATTTACATATAGTTTAAAATTCCTTGATAAAGGGACTGGTCTGTAATATAATCAATATAACAAAGTAAAGAAACTTTTTTAAAGGAGAAGGGATTATGATAGAGTTAATCGTTGGAAGCAAGGGTAAGGGCAAGACCAAGATACTCCTTGACAAGGCTGAAAAGGCCGTTAAGGAAGCTGCCGGAAGCGTAGTTTATGTGGACAAATCCTCACAGCACATGTACGAGCTTTCCAACAAGATACGACTGATCAATGTCAGCGGCTTCCCTGTATATGGAGAGGATGGTTTTGTCGGATTTATAAGCGGCATCATTTCGCAGGATCATGACCTTGAATATATGTTCCTTGACAGTTTCCTTACTGTAGCCAATCTTTACGGAGCTGACATAACTCCCATCATTGAGAAGCTGGAGGGACTTTCCGAAAAGTACCATGTCAATTTCGTAGTCAGCATCTCCATGGATGAGCATGATCTCCCTGAGGGCTGCAAGAAGTATGTAAGCGTACAGCTTTAAGCTGTACATTGCATTTGATGGCTAAAGGCAGTAAAAACGACAATATAATACGTATACCGCGAGGCAGCGGATCAAATGTAGGCAAACTTTTTATCTTTATAATGTTTGTCTACATTATTTTTACGATATATTCCTATTCAAATCGCACCGTCGTTAACTTCTATGAGGTGGAGGAGGGCAGCATAGTCCGTGAAAATATCTATGAGGGGCTTATACTCAGGGAGGAAGAGGTCATAGGCTCTGAAGGGGACGGCTATCTCAATTATTATGTTCCGGCAGGAAAGAAGGTGGCTGTAGGTACGGCCATATACTCCATAGATGAGAGCGGAAGTCTCAACGACTATATCCTGGACCATTCCGACGAGATACAGAGCTTTGACGAATCTGACATAGATGAAATACATGATCTGCTTGTTGATTACAGCAGCAGCTCGAATGACATGGATTTCAGGGGGATATATGATCTCAAGGCTGAGCTGGATTCGCTGGTCACTGAGTACAAGAACATGACCATATTGGGTCGTCTCAGCAGCGAGCTCAGGGCCGAGGGCTACAGCTTTACCGATGTCAGAGCCAAAAAGACAGGCATGATCAGCTATATGGTGGACGGATATGAGGATGTGGAGCTTGGTCAGATAAGTGAGGAGCTTTTTGACAGGACGGCCTACAGCAGGCAGATCCTTAATAACGGTGAGCTCTGTGCTGCCGGAGATCCGGCCTACAAGCTCATCACCTCTGATAACTGGCAGATCGTATTCAGGCTTTCAGACCAGGATATAGCTGATCTGTCTGAGCAAAATAGCCTCAGTATCAAGCTTTCAGATACAGGCGTCACGACAAAGGCGGACTTTGAGACTATGATAGGAGAGGACGGCAACAGCTATGGCGTGCTGAGCCTCAGCGGATACCTGCCCTATTTTACGGACAGCAGATTCCTGAGCTTTGAGATCATGCAGAACAATGTTTCCGGACTCAAGATCCCCGAAAGATCCATTACCACAAAGGACTTTTACATCATCCCCTCCATGCTTATGTTCACCGATGATATGGGAACAGAGGGCTTTTATAAAGAAGTGATCACCGAGACAGGCACTGCGTCGGAATTTGTGGTCATGGATATATACAATAATGACGGGGAATACTGCTATATTGAATGTACTGACAGCACCGAGCTAAAGCCCGGAGATGTGGTAGTGGATCCGAAAAACAGCTCCAGTCGTTATCAGATAGCCGATCAGAGGCCCCTGGAGGGAGTATACAATATAAATAAGGGCTATACCGTATTCAAGCGCATAGAACGTCTTGAGACCTCAAACGGCTATTGTATCATAGCAAAGAATACCTCCTATGGGCTTTCAGTTTATGACCACATAGTGCTGGATGCCTCAGTTGTGGGTGACGGACAGATCCTTTACAGGCAGGCTCAATGAAAAAATATATCATGGCCCTGGATGGGGGCACCACAAGCAACAGATGCATACTTTTCGATCATGCGGGGCATATATGCAGCATGGCCCAGAGGGAATTTACCCAGTATTTCCCAAAGCCTGGCTATGTGGAGCATGATGCTGATGAGATATGGGCCAGCATGCTTGGCGTGGCCGTAGAGGCCATGAACAAAATAAATGCCTCGGCAGAGGAGATAGCTGCCATAGGCATCACAAACCAGAGAGAGACCACTATCGTATGGGATAAAAATACCGGAAAGCCCATATATAATGCCATAGTATGGCAGTGCAGGCGTACTGCAGCATATTGTGATGAGCTCAGGGACCAGGGCCTTACGGATGTGATCAGGAACAGGACCGGACTTGTCATAGATCCATATTTTTCAGCCACCAAGATAAACTGGCTCCTGGACAATATCAAAGGAGCCAGGGAGCGGGCAGAGGCCGGAGAGCTGCTTTTTGGCACAGTTGAGACCTGGCTCATATGGAAGCTTACAAAGGGCAGGCTGCATATCACGGACTATTCAAATGCTTCACGTACCATGCTGTTCAACATACATGAGCTTTGCTGGGACAGGGAGCTTTTAAGGCTTTTTGACATACCTGAGGCCATGCTGCCAAAGGTCGTAGATTCAAGCTCAGTCTATGGTATGACAGATCCCTCCTTCCTGGGCGGAGCCATAGCCATAGGTGGAGCGGCGGGAGACCAGCAATCCGCCCTGTTTGGACAATGCTGCTTTGAAAAAGGCGACAGTAAATGTACCTATGGGACAGGCGGATTTTTGCTTATGAATACTGGTGACAGGCCAATAGCCTCGGCCCATGGACTGATCACGACCCTGGCCTGGGGCATAAATGGGAAACCAAGCTATGCCCTTGAGGGCTCGATATTTGTGGCAGGAGCAGCAGTGCAGTGGCTCAGAGATGAGCTCAGGCTCATCGATTCTGCTCCGGATTCCGAATATATGGCCAGGAAGGTAGAGGATACCAATGGCTGTTATGTTGTCCCTGCCTTTACCGGTCTTGGTGCTCCCTACTGGGATCAATATGCCAGAGGAGCCATAGTGGGCCTGACACGAAGCGTAAACAAATATCATCTGATCAGAGCCACCTTGGAATCCATAGCTTATCAGGTAAATGATGTACTCCGTGCAATGGAGGCCGACAGTGGCATCCAGCTTCCGGCACTCAGGGTGGATGGCGGCGCCTCGGCAAATGATTTTCTGATGCAGTTTCAGTCTGATATCATAGGAGTCCCGGTAATAAGGCCTGCCTGCGTCGAAACGACGGCTCTCGGAGCAGCTTACCTTGCAGGACTGTCCTCAGGCTTTTGGAAGGATACATCTGAGATAAAAGAGCATATGGACTGTCCCGCCACCTACGTTCCCGGCATGTCAGAGGCTGAGCGTGGCGGACTGGTATCTGGCTGGAAGAGAGCCGTTGACAGAGCGAGGGACTGGGCAGAATAAGAGCGTAAAAGAATAGGTGAATTAGCGAATAAACCCGCAGCATGGATCATAGCTCTCTGAGCTTGACTTGCATGATCATAGATCCCTGAGCTTTACTGCCTGGCGGGCTCTGCGCCGGCTGTCCTCGTTTATCGCTGCATAATGCTTTTTTGTGGTATTGACATCAGTATGTCCAAGGACGTCCGCCACCAGATATATGTCACCGGTCTCACGATAAAGATTGGTTCCGTATGTGCTGCGCAGCTTATGGGGAGTAATGTGCTTGAGGGGCGCAGCTATCTGGGCATACTTTTTTACAAGGTTTTCTGCACTTCTGACGGAAAGCCTTTTATTTTGCAATGAAAGGAAGAGAGCATTTTCAGAGCCCTCCTCGGGGACGATACGCTTTCTCTCTTCAAGATAATCTGATAAAGCAAGGGCCACCTCGTCACTGAAGTATACTGTCTCCTCCTTGCCTCCCTTTCTATGAATATTTACGGCAGTTTCCTCAAGATCCATGTCCTGAAGATCTATCCCTACGCATTCTGATATACGCATGCCTGTGCCAAGCAGGAGAGAGAGGAGAGCCAGATCTCTTTTCCTGGTCTTTTTATGAAATTCCTGCTGCTTTTTGCTCAGCTTTTCCCCGGTCTCCGCCTCGTCAAGCAGTCTTGCTACCTCATCATA
>CALWET010000059.1 GCA_944377385.1 uncultured Lachnospiraceae bacterium
CAGGGCCCTGGTCACTGACTGCCTGATCCACCAGGTGGCATAGGTAGACAGCTTGTAGCCCTTTGTGTAGTCAAACTTTTCAACGCCCTTTATCAGGCCCAGGTTGCCCTCCTGTACAAGGTCCAGAAAGCTCATGCCTCTGCCAGTGTACCGCTTTGCGATGCTGACCACCAGCCTGAGGTTTGCCTCGATGAGCCTTTCCTTGGCTGTCTCGTCGCCCTCGGCCTTTCTCTTTGCAAGCTCCATCTCTTCGTCGGCGCTGAGCAGCGGCACCGTACCGATCTCCTTAAGATACATGCGCACCGGATCCTCGGTGCCTACTCCCTCCAGAAGATCGACATTGTCTATGTCAACGTCCTCCTCGGCATCCTTTTCCGAAAACTCATCGGAAAAATCGTCAGAGAGATCATCCGCCAGCAGATCATCTATGCTGTCCAGAGAAGCCTCGCTCAGATCGTCTATGTCGGGCTCCCGGACATCTGCTTCCTTGTCCTCAGCCTCTGTCTCTGAGCTGTCCACCTCCATGCCTGAGCTCTCAAGATACTTGAATATCTCCTCGTAATCCTCCGGATTCAGATCATCATCGGCAAATTCGTCGTTGATATCATCGACAGTTACCACATTTTTATGTGCTTTGCCCTTTTTCATGAGCTTCTGCAATTTTGAAATGAATTTTTCCTTTTCCAGGGTCAAGGTCCGACCTCCTTTAAAGATTTGTGTAGATAGCCACTGCACTGAGGATACAGAGTACGGCTATAACTACAGATATGACGATATACATCACTCCGGCTGCCTTCTTTTTCCTGATCCTGGGAAACATCCTGATATAAAACCAGCCAGTCAGAAAATTCAGCAGCGCTGCCAGAAAGAATATGATCGGAAACAGGAACATATATCTCTCGGGATCGAAAAATGCAAATATGGCCATCAACACTACGCATATGCCTATCATGATATGCGTCACATCCAATATGGTCCCAAGTTTTCTCGGAGAATGTCTGTTCCTGCCCGGCATCTGTCCTTCCTTCTGTAACAGCATAATAAACGGAAATGACATAAATGGCTGTGTCTCAGCCTCGTCCGCAAACTGTGCGGATAATAATTATATCATATATTTTAAGAAATATGTTGTTTTTTTTGCCTTCTCTGTCTTGCTGCTTCAAACAGCATAACTGCAGCCGCAGTTGCGGCATTCAGAGACTCCGTGCTGCCCTCCATCGGTATGCGCACAAGAGCCGAGGCGTGCGAGCTAAGCTCAGCTGTCAGGCCCTTTGATTCATTTCCTATAAGTATCAGGGTGTCAGTGCACAGATCCTCCCTGTCATAATCCCTGGTGCCGGAAAGATGGGCCGCCAGCACACTGTAGCCCCTTAGGCAAAGCTCATCTACTGCACTGCAAAGCTCATTAAGCTGAAGCACCGGCAGTCTGAATATGGCTCCCATGGTGGACCTTACCACCTTTGGTGAATATATGTCGGCACAGCCTCTGTCACAGAGCACGGCATCTGCACCGGCAGCCTCCGCGCTCCTGAGTATCGTGCCCATGTTCCCCGGATCCTGCACACACTCAAGGCCAAGCAGCAGGCCCTTTCCGCCCCTTTCCCTGATATCATCAAGCAGGGAGCCAAGCCCCTTTGGCCTTTTCTGGCTTGCCAGGGCTATTATGCCCTGGGGCGTCATGGTGTCAGAGATCTGCTTCATGTCCCTGTCTGAAATGACCTCATATCCATGTCTGGAAATAAGCTCCATGAGTCCGGGCTCATGGTTTCCCCTTATGAATTGCTCCGAAACATAGATCTCCTGCAAAAGCTCCTCCGGCACCTCAGCGCACATCTTTGGGCCGTCTACCACATAAAGCCCGGATTCACGCCTGAGCCTCGGCTTTTGAAGCAGCTCCTTTATAAACTTTTTCCTTCGTCCGTCCATCATGATCTATTTGATCTGCATCCTGTTTTCAATCAGC
The DNA here is from genome assembly GCA_944377385.1 of uncultured Lachnospiraceae bacterium. Classification (GTDB taxonomy): domain Bacteria; phylum Bacillota; class Clostridia; order Lachnospirales; family Lachnospiraceae; genus Avilachnospira. The sequence goes on from CALWET010000059.1 coordinate 1,964, forward strand.
ATCAGGAAGCTCTGAAAGCTCCCTGAGCCAGACCTCATTCACTGCATCAGAGGGCATCATGTATCCTCCTCTGGGGCTCAGATCCACATCCGAGACCTTGGGTCCGTCAAGGGCAGTGCTCCTTTTGAACTGCTGACTGAAAAATCTGCCATAAAAGAGCCTGAGCCATTTCCTTATCTCCTGCTTGTCATATCTTCCTGAAAACGCCCTGCAGGCAAGCTCATATATCCTTTTGGGAGTCATACCGTATCTGATCATATACCAGATAAAGAAATCATGAAGCTCATAGGGTCCGACTATGTCCTCGGTCTTCTGGCTTATGTTTCCGGATTCATCCGATGGCAAAAGCTCTGGTGATACTGGAGTGTCCAGTATATCTCTGAGCACGGCGGCTATGGAGGGATTCTCCTCGGCAGCTGCCGTCTCCTCGACTATGACCCTGATCAGTGTCTTGGGTATACTTGTATTTACGGCATAATTTGCCATGTGATCCCCGCCAAATGTACACCAGCCAAGGGCCTCCTCAGACAGATCTCCTGTGCCTATGTCAAGGCCACCCACATCGTTTGCTATATCCATCAGTATCTGTGTGCGTTCCCTGGCTTGGGCATTTTCATAGGCCGAGTTTCTGTCCCCGGCATCATGGCCTATATCCGAAAAATGCATGAGAACGCTTTGGCTGATATTTATCTCCCTGAGCTCTGCTCCTATCTCTCTAGCCAGCCTGCAGGCATTGTCATAGGTGCGGTCCGTAGTCCCAAAGCAGGGCATGGTCACACAGATGATGTCCCTCATGGGCCTCTTCATAAGCCTGAAGGCGTGACGCAGTGCCAAAAGCGCCAGGGTGGAATCCAGACCTCCCGACAATCCTATGACTGCTTTTTTTGAGCCTGTATGCTCAAACCTCTTTATCAGAGCATAGGCCTGTATATCCAGGATCTCCCTGCTCATCTGCCTTTTGTCAGACACAAAGGAGGTAAAGGGTGATCTGTCTATCCTTCGTTCAAGGCTGTCTGCACCATTTTCCCTGTATGAAAAAGTTACAGTATACGCCTTCCTTTCAGAAAGTCCCATAAATGCCATAGATGAAGCCCTGGCTGTCCCCTGGTCATTCCTCTCTGCGGCTATGCGGCATATGTCAAGCTCAGCTATACTGAGCTCCTTATCAGAAAATACCCCGCTGTCAAAAAGCAGCTCCCCAAGCTCGGAAATGATCCTCTGGCCTCCAAATACCAGATCTGTAGTGGATTCTCCGGGGCCGGAAAAAGCAGCCACCAGACCGCAGCAGAGCCTTCTGCTCCTCTCACTTAAAACCGTTGATCTTTTGGCAGCCTTGCCATAGGTCTCAGGTGAGGCCCCCGGCACGGCTATCACTGAGGCTCCAAGCAGGCTCAGTACATCTCCTGCTCCAGGTCCCGCCTCCTGTTCCCTCCAGCTGTCCATGCAAAGGGAAAAGCCCGGCATGCTTTCACATTCAAAAATGATGCCTGCTCCAAAGGGCACCTCGGACATTTCCATATCAAAGCGCACAGGCCTTACATCCAGGCTGCCTCCTGCGAAATATCTGGCCTCAGAGCTCTCACGTCCTGAGGAAAGCAGTGCCTTTGGCACAAGTCCCAGCAGCCTTCCCTCCATAAAGACAGCGCTGACGTCATAAAGGAGCCCGCCGTATCTATAGGGCAGCCCCACAGATATGAGCATGTCCATGCCACAGCTTTCCCTTATGAGCCTTTTCAGACAGTCCAAAGAAGCCTTAAGCAGGCTGTCCTGAGTAAACAGGTCTCCGGCAGTATAGCCGGTTATGGAAAGCTCAGGAAATATAAGCATCTTTACGTTCCTTTCCCTGGCTCTCCTCATGAGCCTTAGTATCTCTTCCGTATTTCCATAGGCATCCGCAGGCCTGAGCCTTGGAGAGGCAGCCGCAGCCCTTAAAAATCCTTCCATAAAAGAGCCTCCCTTCCGAAAGCGTCCCTTGCATCAAGTCTTTATAAAACAAGGCTATATAATGATCTTGCAATGATTTACCCCAAACGGGGACAATGATTTTTACATTAGCGCATTATAGCACACAGACTGCTTTTATGCTATATTTATAACGATGAATGGAATGACTGAAAAAGATGACAGGACTTTAAGGCTCATAGGGCAGGAAGGCCTTACGAGGCTCAGAGAAAGCCATGTGCTTATCTTTGGACTTGGAGGCGTAGGCTCATACATCTGCGAGGCTCTGGCCAGGGCAGGCGTCGGACACCTGACGCTTGTGGACAGGGATGTGGTGGATGTGACCAACATAAACCGGCAGCTCTATGCCCTGCACAGCACCATAGGAAAAAAAAAGACAGAGCTTGCCAAAGAGCGCTGTCTCGATATAGATCCCAGTCTCAGGATCGACACGATATGTGAATTTATAGGTCCTGAAAAGGCGGCCCCCCTTTTGTCTGATATCAGCTCAAAAGGCAGGATAGACTATGTCGCAGATGCCATAGATACTGTATCCACAAAGGTCGAACTGGCAGACTGCTGTTCTTCCATGGGCCTGCCCCTTATATGCTGCTGCGGCACCGGAAACAAGCTTCATCCCGAGCTTTTCCGCATAGCTGATATATATGACACCTCTGTATGCCCTCTTTGCCGCATCATGAGACACGAGCTAAAAAAGCGAGGCATCAAAAGCCTGGAGGTATGCTATTCCACTGAGCAGCCCCTTACGACCGGCTCCAGGACCCCTGCCTCCATATCCTTTGTACCCTCGGCCGCAGGACTGCTTACGGCCTCTCATATAATAAACAGGCTGATCTCAAAATGAAATACAGCACCAAAAAGCCACACGGCCAGGCTCAGGCCGGGGAGGAATGTATGAAACCAGTGATCATAGGCATAGCAGGCGGTACAGGATCAGGCAAGTCCACCTTTACGAACCGTCTGAAAAAAGCATTTGGAGACAATATCTCCGTCATCTACCATGACAGCTACTACAAGGCCCACGATGATATGAGCTTCGAGGAACGAAAGCTCCTTAACTATGATCATCCTGATGCCTTTGATACCGAGCTCATGCTCAGCCACATTGCCCTGCTGAAGGAGGGCCATGCTGTCGTGGCTCCCACCTATGACTTTGCAAACCACAACCGGGCCCAGGAGACAGTGCTCATAGAGCCCCGCAGAGTCATCATCATAGAGGGCATACTTACCCTTTATGACAAACGGCTCCGTGACATGATGGACATAAAGATCTTTGTGGACGCAGATGCCGATGAGCGTATACTACGCCGTGTCATAAGGGATACCAAGGAAAGGGGGCGGGAGGTACAGAACATCGTCGATCAGTACCTCACCACCGTAAAGCCCATGCACTACCTCTATGTGGAGCCTACAAAGCGTCTTGCGGACATAGTGGTAAACAGCGGTAAAAATCCCGTTGCCCTTGAGATCATAAAAAATACGATACAGAGCATACTTGATAAAAAGGTATGAGCTGATAAAAACTGACTTGACAAAAATTTTGATCCGGCTCTGCCTTATTTTATGTCCTTTATTGCGGGGTAGAGCCTTCTGAACTTCTGATAACGCTCCTCGTATCTTTTCACCAGCTCAGGATCAGGCTCTATGCTTTCCCTTATCCTTACGATGCTTTCACAGGCCTCAGCCACGCTTTTATATTCCCCACAGCCCACAGAGGCCAGCATGGCGGCTCCCAGGGCCGGACCTTCCTCATTTTCGAGGATGTCCAGGCTCAGGTCCATGACATTTGCAACTATCCTCTGCCAGAGCCTGCTCCTTGCTCCTCCGCCGCAGATCTTTGAACGCTTTACGTCTATCCCAAGCTGTCTGGCCACCTCCAGGGAATCCCTGAGGCCAAAGGCCACGCCCTCCAGAACTGCCTGGATCAGATCACTTCGTTTCGTACTCATGGACATGCCATAGAACATGGCCCTGACCAGGGGATCATTGTGGGGCGATCTCTCTCCCATAAGGTAGGGCAGATAAAATACCTCATTTTCACCAAGTCTATCTATCCCTGCCTGCTCTCCCTGATAATCCTCCGTCCCGAGTATATCCTCCATCCACCACTTGTTGCAGGAGGCAGCGCTGAGCATGCATCCCATCAGGTGATACCTGCCGTCTGCATGGGCAAAGGAATGAAGGCTGTTAAAGCTGTCCACCCTGAAGCTGTCACTGGAGATGAATACGGTACCTGAGGTGCCCAGGGATATATTGCATCTGCCCTCGCCTACAGTGCCTGTGCCCACTGCTGCCGCAGCATTGTCTCCTGCGCCTGCCACCACCTTTACATCATGGGGCAGCCCAAGCTCCTCGGCTATCTCCTTTTTCAGCACGCCTATGACCTCATAGCTTTCATAAAGCTTTGGAAGCATGCCTTCACTTATGTGACATATGTCCAGCATCTCCCTTGACCAGCGCCTGTTTTTCACGTCCAAAAGCAGCATGCCCGAGGCATCTGACATATCCGAGGCAGACACGCCGGTAAGCATGTAGCTCAGATAATCCTTGGGCAGCATGATCCTGACTGTCCTTTCAAAGCATTCCGGCTCATTTTCCCTCATCCAGAGTATCTTTGGGGCCGTAAAGCCAGCAAAGGCAATATTTGCCGTATAGCCTGAAAGCCTGTCCTTGCCTATGGCATCGTTCAGGTAGTCCGTCTGTTTTGATGACCTTCCGTCATTCCAGAGGATGGCAGGCCTTACCGGCCTGTCCTCCCTGTCCAGAGCCACCAGTCCGTGCATCTGGCCGCCTATGCCTATGCCTGCTATTCCCGATCTGTGACAGTCCTTTATCAGCTCTTTTATGCCCTCTATGGTCTTTTCATACCAGTCCAGGGGGGACTGCTCTGACCATCCGGGATGAGGAAGATACAGCGGGTACTCCTTGGATACCGTGGCTACGATGGTCCCATCCCCCTCCATCAGCATGAGCTTCACTGACGAGGTGCCCAGATCTATACCTATGTACAGCATTTCTTTTCTCCTTGGCAAAACACGTATCGTCAGATCTTTATCACGGCCTTGACCAGGTCCGTCTTGTTGTTTACAGCCTCATCAAAGGCCTCCTGTATATGATCCAGATCAAAGCGATGGGTCACTATGCCCTTTACGTCGATGGCACCGCTGGAAACCGCTGCAATGGCCTTTGGATATACGTTCCTGTAACGGAAAACGCTTTTTATGGAGGCCTCCTTGTCCATGATCTGGGCAAAATTGAAGCTGATCTCCTCCTGGGATGCTATGCCCACCAAAGTGATGGTGCCGCCTCTCCTTACGATAAAGGGAGTCTGAGCTATGGTCACAGGAGTGCCTGCTGTCTCAAACACCACATCTGCTCCTCTGCCGCCTGTCAGCCTGTCTATCTCCGAAAGTATGTCCTTTTCCTTGCTGTTTATGACATGAGTGGCTCCCAGCTCCTTTGCCTTTTCAAGCCTGGCATCCACTATGTCTGATACTATCACGCAGCCCGCGCCATGAGCCCTGCAGGCAAGCAGTGTCATAAGGCCTATGCAGCCTGCGCCGAGGATGACCACTGTATCTCCGGTATGCACCTCGCCCTGGTCCGCAGCGTAAAAGCCCACTGACAGCGGCTCTATAAGCGCTCCCTCCTCGGTTGATACATTGTCCGGGAGCTTGAAGCACATATCCTCGGGAAAGGCTATATACTGCTCATAGCAGCCCTGTACCGGCGGTGTGGCCAGGAACTGTACATCCGGACAGAGGTTGTAATGTCCCGATTTACAGAACTCACACTTTCCGCAGGTTATGCCGGGCTCAAGGGCCACCCTGTCCCCCTCCTTCAATGAGCTCACCTCTGATCCTGTCTTTACTATGGTGCCTGCGCACTCGTGTCCCAGCATGAAATCCTTGCCAAGCTCTACCTTGTAGGCTCCGCAGCTGCCATAATGAAAATAATGCACATCTGAGCCGCATATCCCCACGTATTCCAGCTTTACCAACACCTCGCCGGGCCTTATCTCCGGTATGGGTATCTCCTTCAGCTCCATCCTGTCTATGTCCTTCATGAACGCAGCCTTTTGCATCGTCATAACTGTCCTCCTTCAAGCTGTTTTTATGATTTGTGCCTGACAGTATTTAGCCGCCAGGCACAGCATTACACATCTATTTAAGCAAATCGAAAGCTATGGTCTTAGCCCGCCATCGTACCGTCAGCAGCTATCTCGCCGTTGTCGATATATATCTGGATGTACTCATCCACGTTTTCAGCATTTATCTCGGGAGCATCAACATAATCGTTGACCTCGGTGACCTCCATCTCTCCCCTTACTACGCTGGCTGCATACTGCATGTTCTTTTTTGCCAGATCAGCAGCTGACTGAAGAGCCGTAGAGGTAAGCAGACCTTCCTTTATCAGGAGGCATCCCTGGGCCGTGCCATCAACGCCATAGGCCAGGAAGTTGGCTGTGCCATCGGCATTGATATAGTCACTGTTGTTTCTGATGGCCTCTATGGCACCTGCTGCCATGTTATCGTTCATGGATATGATGGCATCGATATGGGTGTCGGACTGTATCCAGGATTCCATCAGTGTCAGGGCCTCGTCACTGTTCCAGTTTGCATAATCCTCGTAAAGGATGGTCACGTCGGGACGCTCATTAAAGAAATAGGTGTCCCAGGCTATCCTTCTCTGCTCTGCATGGTAGTTTCCAGAGGGTCCCCTCAGTACTACTACGTTTGCATTTTCAGGCACTTCTTCGACTGCCCTTACCGCACTTACCTTTGCCTGCTCGATGGGATCGGCGTCCACTGTGCCTGTGCCCTCAAGCAGAGCTGTATCTCCCGAGCCATCCAGATCGCCCTGGTAAACAGAAGGATTTGTTGTGATAACAGGGATACCTGCCTCAACTATCTGCTGTATGTAGGGCGCCTGGGCAGCATTGTTGTTGGACTGAACTATAACGAGATCATACTGCTGTGTGATGGCATTCTCCAAAAGTCCGTTCTCCACGTTGTCATCGCCGTCACCGCTTACGCAGGTAAGCTCGATATCTCCATATTCCGCTGCGGCTGCCTGCATCTCATTCGTAAGCCATGCCGCAAAGGTATCGGCGCTGGCCCTTGCCACAAACAGCACCCTGTGTGTCTCTGTACTTTCTGAAGCAGCGTCCTGTACCTGCTCTGTCTCTGCCTCTGCTGCAGCTGCCTCAGTGGCAGCGGCCCCGGTAGCAGCAGCCTCGGTCTCAGAAGCTCCTCCGCTGCAGCCCGTAAGCATGGCAGCAAGCATGGCTCCGCCTAAAAGCATGGCACAGATCTTTTTCAGTTTCATAATCTTTCCTCCGTTTTATTTTTATTTTAATGTGTAATGATCTTCTTTTTATTTTCAGAGTACAGTGATCTCATTATTTTGCCGACGGGCTCTTCGGCTTATTTCCCGACCCCGCAGGCTGCTCCTTTGCTATGATCACCTTCTTTGTCTTTTTCTGTGAATTCAGCACATCAAAGGTCACGGCCAGGACTATGATGGATCCCTGTACTATCTGCTGTATATAGGCATTTACGCCCATAAGGTTCATGACATTCTCCAGGAAGCCTATTATGAAGGCTCCTGCCACCGTTCCTCCCACGGTGCCTATGCCGCCGGTAAAGGAAGTGCCTCCTACAATGGCCGCTGTCAGTCCCGTCATCTCATAGCCAACCGCTCCGTTTGGCAGGCCCGAATTGTTCCTGGCCATGAATATCATGCCGGCAAGTCCTACCAAAAGGCCGTTTATGATATAGGACTTGTAGATGCTCCGTCTGGAATTGATACCGCTGGCCTCGGCTGCATTCCTGTTGCCTCCTATGGCATATATGCTCCTTCCATAACGCGTATTGTTGAGCATGTACCATACGACTGCCGTCACGACTATGACCAGGATGACAGGCACCGGTATGGGCCCCACCATCCCACGGCCTATGTTTACAAAGTCTCCCAGCTGGAGTATGTTCTGTCCGTTCGTATAGTAAAGGGCTATGCCCCTTGCCGCCTGCTGCATGCCAAGGGTAGCTATAAAGGCTGGCACGTTGCAGTTGCCCACGAAAAAGGCATTTACCAGATTGCAGGCCACACCCACAGTCAGAGCCACCAGCAGGGCCACTGCCATGGAACCGGTGCTTTGGTATGCCGATACCGACAAAACTCCTGAAAGAGCCAGTACCGATCCCACGGACAGATCAAGGAACCCGCTGATGATAAGCAGCATCTCGCCATAGGCTATCAGCATGCCCACACTCAGCTGCCTTGATACATTGATCAGGTTGTTTGTATTGAGGAAATAAGGGCTCAGCAGGCTGCAGCATATGAACATGGCCACAAGCACTATATAGATGCTGTATTTCTGAAGGTAATGTGATACATTGGTTTTCATTTACTTTCCTCCCATATCTGCTACACCTGTAGCAAATCTCATGATGGCCTCCTGGGTAAAATCATCCTTTTCTATGCATCCAGTTATGCGGCCACGGCACATGATGTATATACGATCGCACATGCCTATGAGCTCCGGAAGCTCCGAAGATACCATGACCACGGCCCGCCCCTCGCTGACCATGTCCGTCATGAGCTTATATATCTCGAACTTGGCTCCTACGTCTATGCCCCTGGTGGGCTCGTCCAGTATCATGATCTTTGGATCGCAGAGCATCCACCTTGCCAGCAGCACCTTCTGCTGGTTTCCTCCGGACAGCTTGGATATCTCGGTCTCCATGGAGGGGGCTTTGACGTTCATCTTTCTGAACATATCTCCCACATCCTGCCTCTCTTTTCTCCTGTGGGCAAAGCCTCCGAATATATAGTTCCTGAGTGCTGCCAGACTGGCGTTTTCCTCTACGCTCCTTGGCGGTATGATGCCCTCCTCACGCCGGTTTTCCGAAAGCATGATCAGTCCCTTTTTTATGCTTTCCTCAGGAGAGCCAAGCCTTTCCTCCCTTCCGTCTATCAGCACCTGCCCTCTGTCATATCTGTCGAGACCGAATATGGCTCTCATGGTCTCTGTCCTGCCAGCGCCCACAAGCCCGGCAAAGCCTACTATCTCGCCTTTCTTTACGTGGAAGCTTATGTCCTCGAATATTCCCTCCCTTTCAAGGTTTTTGATCTCCAGGGCCATATCTCCTATGGGCACCTCTTCCTTTGGATAGACATTTGCTATCTTCCTGCCCACCATCCTCTGTATGACCGTGTCCAGGTCGAGATCACAGGCCCTGTCCGTGGATACCACCGAGCCGTCCCTCAGCACAGTGATATCATCGGCTATACGGAACACCTCGTTCATCTTGTGGGAGATATATATGATGGAAACGCCCTTTGCCTTGAGCTCTGCTATCTTGTCGAAAAGCAGCCCCACCTCCCTATCCGTTATCGACGAGGTAGGCTCGTCCATGATTATGATCTGGGAATTGTTGGTGATGGCCTTAATGATCTCAAGCATCTGAATGTCGGAGACCGTCAGACTCTTGAGCTTCTGATCGGGAGCATAGCTAAGTCCTTCCTCCCTGAGAAAGCTTATGGCCTCGCGTCTGACTCTGCGCCAGTCCACCTTTCCAAATCCGTTTACGGGCAGCCTGCCGAGAAACAGATTTTCCTCAACAGACAGTTCGGGAACATAGTTGAGCTCCTGGGCTATCATGGAGATACCGAGGTCCTTTGCCTGTATGGGATTTTTGATCTCCACAGGCTTTTCATCTATAAAGATCTGTCCACGATCAGCCTTGTATATGCCCATTATGATCTTCATCAGCGTGGACTTGCCGGCTCCGTTTTCCCCGCAAAGAGCATGGACCGTGCCCTTTCTTACTGCAAAATCAATATTGGAGAGGGCCTTTACGCCTGGAAAGGATTTTTCCACCCCGCTGACTCTCATTTTTATATCGTCCATAACTCGTCCCTTCCGCTTTTGAAAACAATTATTTAAAGAAACAATATAATATGGGCATTCTTTTGTCAATTATTTTATTTATGTTTGTAGGTATTTACAAATTTTCACTGCAATATTTGTGCATTTCCGATAAAGATTTTGTTAATCTTTTATCTAATTAGAGAATTTTTGATTTTATATTTAGAATATTTTTTATTTATTAACAAATTTATAAAAGTATTGTGTACTTTATTGACGCAGAGAGATAATTATTCTATATTTTTAGATATACGGTTTTCGGATCAGCATCCTGATCTAAAAAAAGAAAGGGGCAGTATCATGGCAAAGGACGTTTCCAGGACCAGAGATCTTGGCAGCATATTCAGGTACATATACTATGGAAAGACACAATCCAGACAGCAGATCGCAGACAAGCTTTGTATCAGTCTGCCCACTGTCACTCACAATATCGAGATCCTCATCTCTCAGGGCCTGATATATAAATCCGGAGAGCTGGAATCCACCGGAGGCAGAAAAGCAAATGCCTACAGCTGTGTCCCCGATGCCCGCTTTGCCATGGGCATAGACATAACCAGGCATCATCTTTCCCTGGTCATCATAAATATGAGGATGGATATAATTGCAAAGAAAAGGATGAGATGTCCCTTTTCAGATACGCCCGAGTACTTTGAGCATTTAAGGGACGAGATAGACCTGATGCTTTCAACCAGCGGAATAAACAGAGATCTATTCCTCGGCATAGGCGTGTCCATGCCGGTAATAGTCGCTAGGGATCACAAGACGATCTCCTATGCCACCGTTATCAATCTGTCGGATAATTTATATGAGCGCATGGCTGGATATATAGAATATCCCTTCCTGATATTCAATGACGCAAATTCAGCAGGCCTGGCCGAGGGCTGGGCATCCGATCCCAAGGAGGCCATGACCTATCTGTTCCTTGGAGCCACGGTAGGCGGCGCCAGAGTATCGGACCGCAAGATCATCGGAGGTGACAACTGGAGGTTTGGCGAATTCGGACACATGTGCATCGAGCCCGAGGGCAAGCTCTGCTACTGCGGTCAGAGAGGCTGTCTTGATGCCTACTGCGCAGCCTCAGTCCTGTCAGACTTTACAAACGAAAACCTGGGCAGATTTTTTGAGGAGCTGGCCGAGGGAAACAACCCCGGCTTCAAGCGTGTCTTTGACGATTACCTGAATCATCTGGCCATAGCCATCAAAAACATAAGGATGAGCTGTGACAGCGACATAGTGCTGGGAGGCATAGTTGGAGCCTATCTTACTGACTACATAGATACAGTCAGGGCAAAGGTCTCCAGGCTGGATCCCTTTGAAAACGGTGCCCGATATGTAAAGACCTGCCATTACCGGGTGGAGGCCTCTGCCGTGGGTGCAGCCATACACTATATAAACAGATTTGTGGAGGAGCTTTAAGCCCCTCCACATTTTTTGTCAGACCATATCAGCGCCACACTTTCCTTAAC
>CALWET010000060.1 GCA_944377385.1 uncultured Lachnospiraceae bacterium
GGCTTCTCATCCTCAAGCAGGAATAGCCTCTCCGCCGCAGCAAAGGCCTCCAGCAGGTTTGTGACCACCTGGGTCAGGGAAAAGGTGGATGAAAACGAAGCTCCTGCCATGGCTGAAAGCACGACCGTGCCTATGGGCTGGCCCTGTCCCTGGGCGGTCAGCCTGACTGCTGCCCATATGATGAGCACCCGCGCCGCATATACGAAAAAGGTGGGAAGCGTTGATACCACCTGCCTGTGCATAAGCAGGCCGTGGGAGGCCTTATTTATCCTGTCATTCTGTCTGTCTATCTCTGAAAGCCTCTCTGTCCCATAGGAAAAGATCTGTATGTCCCGTATGCCATAGACGCTCTCAAGTATCTGAGTCTTTACTCCGGCCAGCTCCCTTCTGTATCTCATGCCCAGGCTCCTCCCGGAGCTGATGGCCAAAAGGGGGATGACTATGCTGATCAGTACATATACCGGCAGCAGCACCGCAGCAAAAAGGGGCGCATAGCAAAAGGCTATGACCAGGGTGACCGAAGGCAGCAGTACGACCGTGAACATGGGACCTATGGTATGAGCAAAGAAATATTCCAGTGTCTCTATATCGGAGATGGCTATGTTCATTATATCGCCCATGCTCCTGTCCACAAGACAGGCCGGAGCCAGCCTGCGCAGCCTTTCAAACAGCTCTACCCTCATGACCGCAAGGAGCTTGTAGGCGCCCTTGTGAGATGCCACCCCCTCTACATAGCGGCACAGCGCTATAAGCAGGGCGCAGCTCAGCATAAGAAAGAAAAATATCCCTATGCTGCCATAGCTTATCACACCTGCTGACGAAAGCAGCATCAGTGCTCCTGAGCCCATAAGTCCCATATGGGACAGATTTCCAATAATGCTCGACAGGGTGGAGGCGACTATATAGGACTTTATGGGCGCTGCCTTTGAAAGCAGCCTTGAGCAGAGCTCACCGTATGTATAGCTGAACCTTCTCATGCTTCCTCTCCTCCTTCCCTGAACAGCTCCTCCTGCTCGGTCACGAGGCTGAAATAAAGCCCCTTTTCTTTCATGAGCTCCTCATGCCTGCCTCTTTCCATGATCCTGCCCCTGTCCAGCACATATATCATGTCTGCATTTTCTATGGTCGAGAGCCTGTGGGAAATGATGATCAAAGTCCTGGTCAGGGAGAGCTCCTCTATGCAGCGCCATATCTCCTCCTCTGACTGTCTGTCCACAGCCGAGGTGGCCTCATCAAAGATCATGTAAGGAGCCTGACACAGCAGGGCCCTGGCTATGCCAAGCTTCTGCCTCTGGCCCCCGGAGAGCCTTGCACCCGCATCTCCCACCTCATATGAAAGGCCATCAGGAAGGCCCTTTACAAAGTCACTGAGCCTGACCTGGGACAGCACCTCCATCAGCTCCTCATCCGTCGCATCCTTTTTTGCCATCAGCAGATTGTCCCTGATGCTCCCTGAAAAAATACCTACGAACTGGGGCACCATGATGATCTGCCGCCTCAGCTCCTCCGGCCTAAGGCTTCTGTAATCCCTGCCGGAAAGGCTGATCCTTCCCTTAGCCGGATCAGAAAACTTCATGAGCAGCCCCGCTATCGTGCTCTTTCCGCAGCCTGAAAGCCCGCAGAGCGCCACCACGCTGCCCTTTTTTACTTCAAGGGAAATATCCCTGAGAGCACTTTCACGTCCTTCATAGCTGAAGGAGACCTGCTCCATGCTTATGCCCTCAGAGGCAGCTTCATCCTTTGGAAGCTCCGGCAGATAGGGCCTGCTGGTATCTATGTCCAGTATCTCCTCCACCTTGTCTGCTGCCGCCACGCCCTGCAGAGCATTATGCACCGTACCTATGAGCTGCTTTTCACAGTCAAAGAAGCTATAGGACAAAAGCAGCACCATCAGGGCCTCTGAAAGCTCAAGCCTGCCCTGGCTCAGCATGACAGAGGCTATCAATACGGAAATGGTCATGGATATGTACATCACGCCATTTGTAAGCAGGTGTGATGTAAAGTTTATCCGCATGAAGCTCATGACATTTTTGTTGAAGATGTCGGCCTTCTGTGAAAGCACCTCGCTGCGCCTTTCATCCTCCAGAAAGAGCTTGAAGGTGGTAAGCCCTTTTACGCTTTCAAGATAATAGGCCGTCAGATCCTCCATGGATCTCCAGTATTCTCCCTTTATATGCTCTATGCCGGATCTGAACACATTGTTCATGGGCAGCAGCACCATGGCCACAAAAAACAGTATCAGGGCTATGGTCAGGGATATGGAGCTGAGCCTCCAGAACAGATAAAAGGGTGCCACGAAGCAGAATATGAGCTCAGGCAGATACTGTACATAGTATATCTGCATGGCCTCCACCCCATCCACTGCCGAGGTGATGGCGGATACAGGCCCTATCTTTTCTATGTGCCCCACGTCCAGCTCAAGTATCTTTCTGAATATCCGTCTCCTGAGGCTCGTCCTGGCCCTTTTCTGGCAGCAGAACATAAGCTCTCCTCTGGCAAGCTCAGACAAAAGCAGCACAAGGGCTGCAAGCAGTGCCGTGCCCATGGCCCCTGCCGCCTCCTTTTCCTGAAGGCTTGGAGCATATATGTCCCCAAGGTAGCCTGAAACGGCTCCGGCAAAGGCGGTCATGGCCAGCAAAGACAGAAACCTGAGGGCAGCAATGGCAGCTATATAGCCCCACAGTCCCTTTGACAGCCTCATAAGCGTTTTATTCAAAAGCAGCATAAGCCACTGAACCTCCTTAAAAAGCTTCCTTAAATAAATGTACTTCTCAGAAACAAATTCATTCTATTTAAATAGATGCTTCTTTTACATGAAATTCTTTTTCCCAAAAATATAAAAGCCGCAGCCCGCTCCCCTGCAGATACACCTGCCGGGATAGTGGCTACGGCTAAATATTTTATATCCTTTTTGAGTTTTTATCCAGTCCGAATGTCAAAGCCGCCTGCTGATCTTTAGGAGCCGCCTCAGTAAACAGCTGTGCGGACATGGTTTGAGGGCTATCTTCTGATTTAATTACCTTTACAGAAGATAGCCCTCAGTTCGAATGTGCCATTGGATTTTACCATTCCTTTCTTTGATCTTGGATGATCATGTTCTCTTACCTTTCTCTTTGGTAATCGGGATACAACTCATTGTATTGAGTTTTATCTTTTTTATGATCATCTGTTTCAATGGCTATTCAGTTGTATATAGTATATATACTCTCTCAAGATCTCCTCATCCTTACTTCATTTACCTAAATAAAGTTATACCCGTTTTCTTTGTTATCCTATCCTGATCTTTAAGACTCCTGCCTTATAGTTCCTGATATTGATAACCGATCCTTGTGTCGGTAACCTTGAAGCTTTAAATAAGTTCTTCTTGAGTTGTCTTTATGATACCAGATAACAAGCAGATCTTCAATTGACAATTGTACTAAAAAAAATACAATATTTTTGTACAAAAATCCCAGCTCAGGCTGGCCATCATAATGCACATAAACCAAAAATAAAAAAAGTATTAAATATTTAAGAAGAAATACTTTCAAATCTGTAAGATATGGTCTATAATATGTCTGTTTGATATTTTTTTGACATTATGTCACAGCTATTTTTATGAAAGGGTAGAGAGTGTGAAATCGTGAAACAGAATCTTTTCAAGGTAGATGGCAGATTTTACTACGGATGGGTAATGCTGTTCTGCGGCTTTATGTCCATGTTCATCTGCTATGTTATCAAGGTAAACTGTAGCTCCCTGTTCTACACACCGGTGTGTGAGGAATTTGGAGTGTCCCGTACGGCCTTCACCCAGGTAAACACGGCAATGACCGCCACCATGATGATAGGTTCGCTTTTTATAGGCAAGATCTATAAAAAATTCCCCATGAAGTTCGTGCTTACAGGCTGTGTGACAGTCGCTGCGCTTTGCTATGTAGGCATGTCCATGACTAACCAGATATGGCAGATGTGGCTGCTGGGAGCTATCCAGGGCTTTGCCTGGTCAGGAGCTACAAACCTTCCTGTCACCATCATGGTCAGCAACTGGTTCGGTCCTAAGATCAAGGGAACAGCCATGTCCATCGGTATGCTGGGAAGCGGAGCAGGTGCTCTCGTATGGGTAAAGCTCATCAACTCTGTTATCGCAAACAGCGGCTGGAGAGCAGGCTATATGGCCATGGCAGGTTGCCTTGCCATAATGATCCCCATAGCTCTGATACTGGTAGTAAGCATGCCTACCGACAAGGGCTTTGAGACCCGTGTCGGCGACCCCACTCCCGAGGAGCTGGCAGCTACTCATACCGTATCAGCTCAGAAGGCCGGCATCACCGGACAGCAGGCCTTAAAGACAGCCAGATGGTGGCTGCAGTGGCTTGCCGGCATGACCACCATGATCGGTGCAGCTGCATTTTCAGCACAGTTCGTTGACTACTATACAGGAGTTACCGGTTCCAGCGATCAGGCTACGACCCTTTATTCCGCAGCCCTTGGTACCCTGATACTTGGTAAGTTCCTTCTTGGAGTATTCTCAGACATACTTCACGTAAAGAGGACTGCAGTCATCGCTCCTCTCTTCTATGCAGGCGTATTTGCATGCATGGCACTTTCATCACAGAACATGATGTTTGCCACCGTGCTCATCCCCCTGTATATGATAGGCGGTGCAGTTCCCTCAGTTATCCCCTTCCTTGTTACCTCCTATAACTTCGGAGACAAGGAGTACGGCGTTATGAGCGGATGGATGAACATAGCCGGAAACGTAGGCCAGATAGTAGGCCCTACGATAGCCGCCATCATCTTTGATGTCACCGGTACCTACAATCTTGCATGGGTCATCTTTGCAGTGCTCATGGGCGTAGTCGCAGTCCTTTATCTTGGCTCCAGCCTTGTAAGCAAGAAGCAGATAGAGGCCATGGGCTATACCCCTGTAAAATAAGCAGATACAAAGGAAGCAGTCCCATAAAGGACTGCTTCTGCTGAATAAATTCTTATGATCATCTGGAGGACAAAAACATGAAAAATTATTTTGACGTAAGCGGCAAGGTAGCCCTTGTCACTGGCGCATCCTCAGGCCTTGGCAG
This sequence comes from uncultured Lachnospiraceae bacterium, assembly GCA_944377385.1. Taxonomy (GTDB): domain Bacteria; phylum Bacillota; class Clostridia; order Lachnospirales; family Lachnospiraceae; genus Avilachnospira. The sequence goes on from CALWET010000060.1 coordinate 5,061, forward strand.
ACAGTTCGCCCTTTGCCTTGCTGAGCAGGGCTGCAACATTGCCATACTTGCCCGTCGTATCGAAAAGCTGGAGGAAGTAAAAAAGGAGGCCGAGGCTTACGGAGTAAAGTGCCTGGCCGTTCAGTGCGATGTTACCGATACTGCACAGATTAAGCATGCCGTGGACGAGACCGTAAAGGAGTTCGGACGCATAGACATACTTATCAACAACGCGGCAGCAGGCTTTGCAACCCCCGCAGTTGAGTGTACCGACGAGCAGTGGGAAAGAGTCATCAACACCAATGTAAACGGTGTATTTTTCGTTGCCCGTGAGGTAGGCAAGGTAATGGTAAAGCAGCAGTATGGAAAGATCATCAACATCGGCTCCTTCCACTGCGTAGTTACCATGAACGGCGTTCCCAGGTCTGGCTATTCCACCTGCAAGGGAGCCGTAAACATGATGACCAAGGCTTTGGCAGCAGAGTGGGCAAAGCAGGGCATCACCGTAAACTGCCTTGGCCCCGGCTACTTCAAGTCTGAGATGGCTGACAAGGTAACTGACGAGAGCTATGACAGAGGCATCAGAGAGGGCTGCCCTATGGGACGCCGCGGAAACCCCGGAGAGCTGAACGGAGCCATGCTCTATCTTGCTTCTGATGCATCCAGCTATGTGACTGGACAGCTTCTGCTGGTAGACGGCGGCTGGACCATAGTATAAGGCCCGGAGGAAAACGCTTTACAGCATGAACTGATCTGAGGATCCTGAGATCCCGGATATGACGGCGTGTCTCCAAAGCCCCCGCCCTTTTTGCGGCCGGGACGGGAGGCACGCTCTTTTTACCAAGATCTATGGAGGATATATGTTAGACCCCGGTATTACAGGACTTATCATCCTGGCGTTGATGGTAGTATTGTTTATATGGAAGCCCATACCTGCGCCTGCCGTAGGCGTCATGGGCTGCGTGCTCATGGTGCTTCTCGGCGTGTCCAGCTTCGAGGAGGCCTTTTCAGGTTTTTCCAGCAGCATAGTGCTCCTGATGGCCAGCGCTATGGTAGTGGGCATAGCAATGTTCAAGACCGGAGCGGCCCAGATCATAGGCCGTATGGTCATCCGATGGTCCCATGGAAATGAGATGCTCTTTCTGATGACCAGCTGTGCTGTAGCCGGTGTCCTGTCCATGTTCCTGGCAAATACAGCCATACTGGCGGCCTTTATATCCATAGTTGACAGCGTCTGCCGTACCTCTCCCAAGATAAAGCAGCGCAACATCGTGCTGCCCCTGGCCTGCTCTGTCATGTTCGGAGGAGCCAGCACGCTCATAGGCTGTACTCCGCAGCTAACGGCAAATGGACTTATGAGCGAGATGGTAGGCATAGAAATGGGCATGTGGGACCTCACAGGGCCCGGCCTCACGCTTTTTGCCATCTTCCTTATATATCTCTTCTTTTTTGGATATCGCCACGGAAAGGGCATCTGGGGAGGCAGAAAAGCCGTTGACATGGGCGTGGACGAGGAAAAGATACGCTCTGTCATAGAGGCCCAGTTTGACCGCAAAAAGGTGACTCTCATGCTGACCATAACCGTGCTGATGATACTCTCCTATATCACTGCCGTCATTCCCACGGCGCTTACGGCACTGGTGGCCGCCCTGCTCTGTGTAATACTTGGGCTCTGCTCCGTGGATGACATCCAAAGGGAGCTGGACTGGAGGACTATAGTATTCTTGGCCTCATGTCTGGGACTTGCAAATGCCCTGACGGTATCTGGCTCCGGCGAGATCATAGGAGATGCGGTGGCAGGCATGCTTGGTGATGTCAGATCACCCTTTGTCATCTTTTCCGTGCTTGTGATGCTGACTCTCTTTATCAGCCAGTTCATCACAAACTCCACAGCCATCATCATCACCCTGCCCATAGCCCTGTCCCTGTGCTCTCTCTATGGATTCAACCATATGGCCTTCTGCATAGGCATAACCCTGGGAGCCAGCATCGCCTGCTGTACGCCTCTGGCTGCAGCTCAGATCACCATGACCCAGGTGGCAGGCTACGACTTTGCGGATTATCTCAAGTACTGTCTGCCCCTGACCCTTATATGCTATGTGGGCATACTGGTGGCAGTACCTCTGTTTTTCCCTCTGGTATGACAGGTAAATAAAGTATCTCCCGGACAAGCTTGCTTTTATGGCGAAATACGTTAAATGATATGTACTCTCCCTGCCTGACAAGGCAGAGAGAGTATTTTTTTCTGCATTTGCTTTTATCTCTGCCTTACTATATACTATATTAACAATATTAACACCGTATAAACCGGTTTTTAGATCATTATTCAGGAGGGTACTATGGCTTACGCTGATGAGGTATTCAAGAGCATGTGCCGTGATATACTTGATAACGGCACCGACACAAAGGGAGAAAAGGTCAGGCCCCACTGGCCCGACGGCACTCCGGCCTATACCATCAAAAGATTCGGTGTGGTAAACAGGTATGATCTCCGAAAGGAGTTCCCCATACTTACCCTCCGAAGCACCTCCCTAAAGCTCTGCACCGATGAGCTCCTGTGGATATGGCAAAAAAAATCCAACAATATACACGATCTGGGCAGTCATATATGGGATGAATGGGCCGATCCTGACGGCAGCATAGGCAAGGCCTATGGCTACCAGATGCAGGTAAAGCACAAATACAAGGAGGGTATGTTCGACATGGTGGACAGGGTGCTCTATGACCTGAAGAACAATCCCTACAGCCGCCGTATAATGACAAATATCTATACCTTTTCCGATCTGTCAGAGATGAATCTATACCCCTGCGCCTACAGCATGACCTTCAATGTCACAAAGGACAGGGACAGCGACAGGCTCGTACTGAATGCCATACTCAATCAGCGTTCAAATGATGTGCTGACAGCCAACAACTGGAACGTGGTCCAGTATGCAGTGCTGGTTCATATGATGGCTCAGGTCTCAGGCATGATAGCCGGGGAGCTGGTGCATGTGATAGCCGATGCCCACATCTATGACCGTCATGTGCCCATGATAGAGGAGATGCTTGGCAGAGAGCCCTATCCTGCTCCCAAATTCTGGATAAATCCGGACATACATGATTTCTATGATTTCACCGTGGACGATGTAAGGCTTGAAGATTACCAGCATCATGAGCAGATAAAGAACATTCCTGTGGCGATCTGATCTGAAGGTCTGCGGTATTAAAGAAGATTTTTGGCGTTTTAGTGATACTTAGTCGTTATGACGGGCCTGCGGTGCTTTGGCCCGGCCTGAAGGGAAGGACAGCTTGAATCAGATAGTAAACATAAATTCAACCTGGGGTATAGGCAGGGATGGCGATCTGCTCTGCCATATCCCTGAGGATATGAGATTTTTCAAGGATATGACTCTGGGAAAGACCGTGATCATGGGCAGAAAGACTCTGGAATCCCTGCCCGGAGGCAAGCCCCTGCCCGGAAGGCGCAATATAGTGCTTACGAGGGCCCTGGATAAGTCCCTTTTGCAGGCTTCCGCATCAGATCCTGCAAAAAGCCCTGACAGCTTTGCAGATGAGCATTGTGCTGACAAGGCCTGCAAGGACGAAGATACTGAGCTTCTTTATGCAAAGGACATCGACATGCTTTTTTCCCTCCTTCCCGATGACAGCTCCCAGGTCTTTGTCATAGGAGGCGAAAGCATATATCGTCTGCTGCTGCCCTTTTGCGATACCTTTTACGTGACAAAAAATGACTGTCCGCTTGAGGCTGACACCTTTTATCCCGATCTTGATGCAGAGCCTGGCATAGAGCTTGTGTGCAAAAGCGAGACCAGGCTGCATAAGGACATACATTACAGCTTTTTAAAGTATCAGAGATCAGCCCCTTAACTTCCTCCCTCAACTCCGGCTCGCTATCCAGCTTGGTTTAAAGATGATCATAAAACTTAATCATTATAATGTCCCTTGCATTGGATGATCTCAATCTGAGCTTCAGTAACTCTATATACAAGACGGTTCTTATCATCTATCCGTCTGCTCCAGTAACCGCTTAGATCACATTTCAATGGCTCTGGCTTTCCTGTGCCTGTGAACGGAGTCCTTGATATCTCTTTGATCAGACTTGCGATCTTTTTATATATTTTCTTGTCCGTGTTCTGCCACTCTGTAAATTCCTCGAAAGACATCGTTGAAAAAACTATATTCATTGAATTACCTTTCCAGGTCTTCCAAAGACATTGTTACAGAGTTTCCCGATCTGATCTGATCTATGCTTTTTTTGAGTGCAGCTATATTGCTGTCACTGTAGAAAGGATCTGAACTTATCTCAAAGGGTATCCTCTGCTCCTTTATGACAGTTTTTATATAAATATTGACTGCTACAGATGGGTTCATCCCCGTATTACTGCAAAAGTCCTCGAACATTTTTTTATCTGTATCGTTGACTCTTATACTCATAGTAGTTTGTGCCATGTTGCACCTCCTTATGAATACATCGTAACACATTGTGTTATTTTGTCAATATATTCTGTTCAAACATAAGAAAAATGCGGATAACAGGACTTGAACCTGCACGGTCTCCCACTGGAACCTAAATCCAGCGCGTCTGCCAATTCCGCCATATCCGCATCACGGATATGATAACATTTTCATCTTTATTTCTCAAG
>CALWET010000061.1 GCA_944377385.1 uncultured Lachnospiraceae bacterium
AAGGATGATTTCCTGCAAACGCTGCGGGCCAACATCGCAACGGTGGTTCTGCAGGGCGACGTCCTCTCACCGGAGGTCATAGACGAGCGCCTGAGCAAGCTGCAAAAGGAGCTCTTGAAGAAGGTCAACCAGAAGGATGATTACGACGCCATATCTTCCAAAGAGAACTCAACCCGAATCTTTTTCGAGTCGACCTCACCCTTGGAAAGCAAGACAACCGTCTCTGTATTCCTTGTCCAGGGGAACTGATCCACAGAGCACATGCGCTCTATCTCATATCCGCGGGCCCTGAGGAGCTCAAGATCTCTGAAAAAGCTTTTGGGTTTACAGCTTATGTACACAAGCTTTGGAACCTCATAGGAGCATATGAGCTCAAGAGCCTTTGGAGATACGCCATCTCTGGGAGGATCCAGTACCAATGCATCCGGCTTATCTGATATGCCCCTAAGCACCTCAAATACATCTCCGCAAAGAAACTCGCAGTTTTCAAGCCCGTTTGCAGCTGCATTTTCCCTTGCAGCCTCCACAGCCTCGGGAACGATCTCTATACCTATTGCCTTTTTTACATGAGGTGCCAGCACCTGGGTGATGGTGCCGGTCCCTGAAAACAGATCAAAGCAGGTGCATTCCCTGGACAGCTGACCGCTGATATATTCCGCAGCCTTTTTATATATCAGCTCTGCACTCCTGGTATTGGTCTGAAAAAAGGAAAATGGAGTGATGGAAAAACTTGATCCGCAGAGCTCCTCATGGATATGATCTGTACCATAGAGTACGTCTGTTCCCTCGTTTATGATGGCATCAGCAGGCCTGTCATTTCTGGTATGCAGTATACCGCATATACTGCCCTCTATCCTGCCCTGCCTTTTTGCATCAAGGAGTTGATCCTTCCACATGGAAAGGACCTGCTCTTCATCATATACATTGACCGCAGAAGATGCCCTGATCTCATCCTGCAAAAGCCCATCAACGTCATAGAGTACTGGTTCATTTATAAGCCTGTGCCCCATGACAGGTATCAGAGGCTGGGATGTAGTCACCAGATCTATGAGTATCTCACCTGTATTTACACCCCTTCTGACCAGCAAATGCCTGAGATAACCTCTGTGGCTTCGTTTATCCATGTAGGTAAGGCCAAGCTCATCAAAATAATCCCTTGTGATCCGCTGTATGACATTAAAGTCCTCGTGGGTGAGCCTGCAGCAGTCCGTATCGACTATATCATAAAAGCTTTTCTTTCTGTGAAGGCCCAGAGACAGAGGGCCGTTCTTTTTTGAATCTCCAAAGCTGAACTCCATCTTGTTTCTGTAAGCAAAAATAAGAGGGCTTCCCAAAATGCCCTCATAGCTTCCTGCATCACATCCATGTTCAGCCATCAGATCACGGATCTCCTGGTCCTTTTGCCTGAGCTGCTCATCATATGTACAGGCACCATATGCGCAGCCTCCGCATATGCCCAGGAGGCTGCACTCATGTCTTTCTTCATTCATCATAGGAAGGGATCACTCCTTGTCTTCCATCTCCTCTGCCAGCGCCTCAATGGGTGCTATGGCATCCTCTACCGCATCCTCATCGAAGTCATCATAATCAATGTCGTCATCATAATCATCAAGATAGTCCGGCTTTATCATCCTGTAAACAAGATATGCCATGTATCCTGCAAAAGCAATGACTGCAACTGCTGCAACTATGATGCCTATGGTCTTGAAGAGCCTGGTCTTGTCTTCCTTTTCCTCTATAAGCTCTTTGACCTTTATCTTTGTGATCAGGTCATCAAGGCTTTCCTTGGTATCTGTCTTGAATGCCGCAAATCTGTCAGCAAGTCTGTTATCCATATCTATACCTCCTCTTCTTTATATCAATGATTATATCATGTCGACACAATAACGCATACTGCTTTTTATATTTTTTTGAGTCTGGCAAAGGCAGCAAACATACGTCTCACTCCGCCGTCGTCAAAATCCACGGTTACCTCGTAATCCTTTGCTCCCTGTTTGATGTCAAGGACAGTGCCTGCTCCAAATTTGATATGGCTGACCCTGTCTCCTATCTCATAATCCGGCTTCACACCGGTCATGACCTGAGAGCCCTTGCTTATGGAGGCAATTCCCGTACCAGGAGCCTTTCGACCTTTGCTTCTGCTTTGATCCAGGGAGCCAAAGGCACCGATGATACGATTCCTGCTTCCTGCAAGGCCGTTTCCAATGGGCGAGACAGGGCCTGAAGCTCCCAAACCGTAGCTGCCGGCCTTTGAAGCCTGGCCATCCAGGCCAATGCCAAAGCCTCCATAGCTTTCAGCAAAGTCTATGCGCTTTTTGAAGCCTCTCTTTGGAATGGGGGAATCATAGTCATCATCCTCATCCTCCCAGGATGCAGCCTTCCTCCTTCTCATCACCTTCATTAGATATTCGTCAGGTATCTCGTCTATAAATCTTGATACCCTCGTATATCTCATCTCGCCATTTACCATGCGCTCCGCAGCCGATGACATATGAAGCACCTTTCTGGCCCTGGTGATGCCGACATAGCAGAGCCTGCGCTCCTCTTCTATCTCCTCTTCAGGATCATCGGAATTGATGCTTGCAGCAGAGGGGAACAGTCCCTCCTCCATGCCACAGAGGAACACCCGGTCAAATTCAAGTCCCTTTGCCCCATGCAGGGTCATGAGCTTGAGCACCTCGTCACTGTCCTCCAGGCTGTCTATATCTGCTATGAGAGATACCTCCTCAAGAAAGCGTGCAAGTTCCTCTGTCCTGGAGCTCTCATCATCATGATAATCCGTAGCCTTGTTTATCAGCTCCTCGATGTTCTCTAGCCTGGTACGTCCTTCAATCTCTCCTTCCTTCATAAGCTCGGCTCCATAGCCAGTATCGTCCCTCACCGCCTCTATTAGCCCGGTCAGGCTGAGCTCTCCGCTTTTTGCCCTTTCCCTGAAGCCCTCAATAAGCTCTCTGAACGAAAGCAGCTTTTTCGCAGAAGCAGTATTTTTTCCTTCCAGTAGCCCTATGGCCTCGTACA
>CALWET010000062.1 GCA_944377385.1 uncultured Lachnospiraceae bacterium
GTCTTCTCAGGATCACTGATCTCTTCTTCCTGGGTGGATCCTGTCACATCCTGCTCCTGCTCATCCTCGGAGCCCCCAGTGACCTCTGCCTCCTCCTGCTGCTCCTTTGCTGCGGCATAGCTTACGCCTGCTCCTGCCGCAGGGCTAAGTCCTGTAAGCACGAGGCTAAGCGCCATAAGCATAGCCGCGCTCTTCATGTGTTTCCTAAGCTTCATCTTTACCTCCGTTTTGTCTCCCGGTAACCTTTTCCGGGGGATATGCGCAAAAATTGTCAAATGTATTTTACCCCCCCCGAGGTCTTTGGCAAGGCTTTTTTCAAATAAAGCAGAAGTTTATTTATCAGGGCCTGAGGGCTCTTAGATCTGGTCAGGCCCAGGGCTTTTTCAGCAATATAAAAGCGCCTGCTTTCGCAGGCGCGATCTCAAATACATATCATATATATTTACATATGCCGACAGACTTATCCGGCAACGGCACAGCCATTATTTAAAAATCCTATTATGGCGTTGACAGCCTCCTGCTCATCGCTCCCTTCGGCCTCTATGCAGATCTCATCATCATTGTTAAGCGGAAGTGTCATCATACCCATGATGCTCTTGGCATTGACCTTTTTGTTGCCGCATACCAGGTGTATCCTTGAGTTGTACTGGCTTGCCACCTGAACGAGTATGGCTACCTTCCTGTCCATTTCCTTTGGAAGGTTCACAACAACATTACTGCTTGTCATTACATGTCCTCCTAAATACTACTTGACGGTGTTCAGACTTCTCCTGCCTTCCTGAGCTCCTCGGCTATGCGTGACAGCCTGCGGAGACGGTGATTTACTCCGGATCTGCCAATATCCTCAGAAAGGGCCTCGGAAAGCTCCCTTAGGGTGGCGGATGGTCTCTCAAGCCTCAGACTGGCCAGCTCCCTCAGATTTTCCGGAAGCCTGGAAAGCCCGATCCTTCTGCTGATAAGCTCGATATCCTCCGTCTGCCTGACAGAAGCAGAAACTGTTTTGGAAATATTTGCAGTCTCACAGTTGACCTGTCTCTGTATGCTTTCCCTCATCTCCTTGAGTATCCTGATGTTTTCAAACTTCATCATGGACTGATGAGCTGAAAGCAGGCTCAGCATCGATGATATGGCTTCACTGTCCTTCAGGTATACGATGAAATGCTGCTTGCGCCTTGTGATCTTAGGCATGATGCCAAAGCTTTCCATCACCTGGCAGAGGGACCTTGCTTCATCCTCCGTCTCGCATACCAGCTCCAGGTGATAAAACCTTTCCGGGTCACTTATGGAGCCGCATCTGAGGAACATGACCATCAAAAGCTCTTTCCTGTATTCTGCGTCAATTCCATTCGTGATTTTACTATGCCTGTTTTTGAATGTAAAGCATTTTTTTCTTATTTCTTCCTTTACCTCGGATGAAAAAGACATCTCAGCTCCTTTTTATATCCCTGTGTTCAAGGCGTACTCCAAAGCCCCCAAGGCTCTTCAGGTGCTCATAAAGAAGGCTTGCCGCAGTAACTGAACGGTGTCTACCTCCGGTACAGCCTATGGCTATGATGAGCTGATTTTTCCCCTCTGCTATATATCTTGGTATCAGGAAGTCCATCATCTCAAAAAGCTTGCCCAAAAAGGCATCTCCGTCGCCTCCGCTCATGACAAAATCCCTGACCTCCCGATCAAGGCCGGTTTTTTCCCTGAGCTCGTCCTCATAATAGGGATTTGGCAGGAAACGTACGTCAAACACCAAGTCCGCATCCTCCGGAAGCCCATATTTAAAACCGAAGCTCATGACCGTCACATAAAGGTTCCTGAACACACGGTCCCCGGAGTATATATCCTCAAGCTGCTTTTTCAGATCCCTTGTCAGCATCCTGGAGGTATCCAGCACATACCTGGATCTGTCCCTGAGCCATCCCAGGGCCTCCCTCTCCGCCTTTATACCCTCCTCTATGCGTCCGTCCGGGCTAAGGGGATGAGCCCGTCTTGTCTCCTTATATCGCTTTACCAGCACCCGATCCGAGGCATCGAGGAAAAGTATCTCATAGTCTATATGGGCAGCATCCAGATGCTCCAGCACCTCACGAAGGTCAGGCAGCTTTTTCCCGCTCCTGATATCGGCTCCTATGGCTGCCTTTCGGTCCTGGTCCCCGCTGTCTTTCAGGATCTCCACAAACTTTTCTATCAGGAAGATGGGCATGTTATCGACACAGTAAAAGCCCATGTCCTCCATGGCTTTAAGAGCGACCGTCTTGCCCGCTCCCGACATCCCGCTGACTATGACCAGCTTCATAGCTTATTACCGATATTTGCATTTACCCTGGCAAAAAGCTCGTCAGCAGCATTATGTCCCATTTTTTTGGCTCTGTTATTGACTGCGGCGCACTCTACTATTATAGCCAGGTTACGTCCAGGTCTTATGGGGATCTCATGGCATATGACCTTATTTCCTAAATACTCTATATAGTTTTCCTTAAGCCCCAGCCTGTCATATTCCTTGTCCTTGTTCCAGTCCTCAAGCTTTATGACCATGTCTATCTGCTGAGTGTCCTTTATGGCTTCAAATCCAAACAGCGTACGTATGTTTATGATGCCTATGCCCCTAAGCTCTATGAAATTCTTTGTAACTGCGGGAGCCGTGCCTATGAGTGTCTCATCCGAGACCTTCCTTATCTCTACGACGTCGTCGGATACCAGCCTGTGGCCTCTCTTGACCAGCTCCAGAGCCGATTCGGATTTTCCGACTCCGCTGTCTCCTAT
>CALWET010000063.1 GCA_944377385.1 uncultured Lachnospiraceae bacterium
TTATTTCCTAAATACTCTATATAGTTTTCCTTAAGCCCCAGCCTGTCATATTCCTTGTCCTTGTTCCAGTCCTCAAGCTTTATGACCATGTCTATCTGCTGGGTATCCTTTATGGCCTCAAATCCGAAAAGCGTTCGTATATTTATGATGCCTATGCCCCTGAGCTCTATGAAATTCTTTGTAACGGCAGGAGCCGTGCCTATAAGGGTCTCATCCGACACCTTTCTTATCTCCACAACATCATCGGATACCAGCCTGTGGCCTCTCTTGACCAGCTCCAGAGCCGATTCGGATTTTCCGACTCCGCTGTCTCCTATGATCAGCACGCCTTCGCCGTACACATCCACCAAAACTCCGTGTATGCTTATACAAGGCGCCAGCTGTACCTTGAGCCATCTGACTATCTCACTGGACAGATCCGAGGTGGTCTTTGCGGAATTGAGACAGGGCACTCCGTGCTTTCTGCACTGCTCAAGTATTTTTTCGTTGGGCTTGTAGCTCCTGGAAAAAATGATGCAGGGGACATTGAAGGCGGCTATCTTTTCAAAGCGCTCTGCTATGGTCGCCTCATCCATGTAATTATCGATGTACTGCTGCTCCACATTGCCTACTATCTGGACTCTGCTCACATCGAAATGATCGAAAAAGCCCGTAAGCTGCAGGGCCGGCCTGTTCACATCATAAAAGCTGATGACCCTCTCGCTGAGGTTTATCTCCGGTGTCAGATTCTCAAGAGCCATCTTTTCCGCAAGCTTCTCTACTGTTGTGGTTGCCCCTCCCATAATAACACTCTCCTTATGTTTATATCCTCAGTCAGAAGCTGCCAAGCATCCTGACCTCAGGTTCAAGCAGGATCCCGCTCTTTTTATGGACCCTGTCGATGATCTCATTTATAAGCCCGTATATATCCTCAGCACTGGCGTTGTCCCGATTTATCACAAAGCCACAATGTTTTTCACTGACCATGGCTCCGCCTCGGCTAAAGCCGCATAGGCCTGCCTCCTCTATGAGCCTGCCCGCAAAATCCCCCTCAGGCCTTTTGAAGGTAGATCCGGCAGAGGGAAATTCCAGGGGCTGTCTGCTCCTGCGCTTTTCCGAAAGCTCCGCCATTTTTTGCCTGATGCTTTCCTTGTCACCTTTTTTCATAAGGAGCTCTGCTCTGGTAACTATATAGCCCTCCCTCATGAGGCTGGAGCTCCTGTAGCCGAAATCAAGCTCCTCCAGAGGAAGCTTTTTCTGCTGTCCGCTCCTGTCTATCACCGAAACTGAAGCTATGACATCCTTCATTTCCGAACCAAAGGCCCCTGCATTCATTATGCAGGCTCCCCCAACGCAGCCCGGTATGCCTGCCAGAGCCTCAAAGCCTTCGGCTGAAAACTCCGCAGCATAATGTCCTATGGAGGAAAGCAGGCATCCTGCGCCGCAGTCAAAAAGGACCTCGCCCTCCCTTTCATCATCTATCCCCAGCATGGTAAAGGTAGTGCCGTCATTTCGTCCGAGGTCGATTATGGCTCCCTCATAGCCCTTATCTGATACCAGCAGATTTGATCCGTTCCCTATCACATAATAGGGAAGGCCATTCAGACTGAAATATCTGACCAGCTGTGCCGCCTCTTTTTCATCTCCGGGTATCAGATAAAGTCTTGCCGGTCCTCCAACTTTGAAGGTGGTATGCTTTGACATGGGCTCGTCCTGTAAAAGACTGCCCTTTTTTAGTATCTTCCTGATATTGTTTATATTCATGTTTTTGAGTATAGCATAAAAGAACAGCATATGCAAAAAAATGACAGCCATTGGCAATATCTCCAAAAGCTGCCATTTTTATGCTGTTTTTCAGGATTTATCAGATCTTCATCTCCATATCACAGTAGACGCAGCGATATATGCCCTTTTCCTTATCCACGGGCACGAAACGCTGGGGAAGCTCCTGCTCCGTAGTGCTTATGCAGGCCGGATTGGCACAGCAAAGCCCAGACAGGCTTACAGCCTCATCTTCGCCTGTGTCTGACTTAGACACTTCCGGCTTATGCTCTGAAAGCCCCAGCAGATACATGATGAGCGCCATACGCATCTGCTTTCCACAGTAGGTCTGGTAAAAATAGCAGGCCCTCTCATCCTCATCTACCTTTACGGAGATCTCATTGACCCTGGGCAGAGGATGAAGTATGGAAAGATCGGGTTTTGCATCCCTCAGCTTGTCCTCGGTCAGGATATAGCTGTCCTTGAGCCTCTGGTACTCTGCCTCATCACTGTATCTCTCCTTTTGTATACGTGTCATATAAAGCACGTCCAGCTTTGGCATGGCCTTCTCCAGATCCGGCTCCTCCTCGCAGCTTGCTCCCTCTGCCTCAAGCTTCTGCCTCATATATTCAGGAAGCCTCAGCTCCTCCGGTGATATGAGCACATAGCTGATGCCCTCATAGCGCTGCATGGCCTCTATCAGTGAATGCACTGTCCTGCCATATTTCAGATCTCCGCAGATGCCTATGCAAAGGTCATTGAGCCTGCCTTTTTTTCTGCGTATGGTAAGGAGATCTGCCAGGGTCTGTGTAGGATGGAAATGCCCTCCGTCACCTGCATTTATCACAGGCACAGTCGAATGCCTTGAAGCCACATATGCAGCTCCCTCCTTTGGATGACGCATGGCTATGATGTCCACGTAATTGCTTACCACCTCTATGGTATCCGCCACGCTCTCACCCTTTGCCGCAGAGCTTGAATTTGCTGAGGAAAAGCCAAGGACAGAGCCGCCCAGGGAGAGCATGGACGACTCAAAGCTCAGCCTGGTCCTGGTGGAGGGCTCAAAAAACAGCGTAGCCAGCTGCTTGTGCCTGCACACCTCTGAAAAGGCCTCCGGATCCGCCTCTATGGCATCGGCCGTGTCCATCAGCCAGTTTATCTCCTCCACAGAAAGATCCAATATGCTTATCAGGCTCCTTGCTTCCTTTTTCATGCCTTTTCCCCCTTCATCCAGGATTCGTCACTGGGATCGTCTCTGAATTTAAGCAGCCTGGCCTCATCCTCTTCCCTGATA
>CALWET010000064.1 GCA_944377385.1 uncultured Lachnospiraceae bacterium
CATAATTGCAAGCATAACTTCAGATAATTCGATCTCTTCAGATACGCCTATCCTTCCAATATTAAACAACAAGGCACCAGTAATGGCAGATACCAGGATATGGGCATATATACTGTATTTAAAACAAACATATGCTGCTACAGCAGCAAGAATGAGCGCCACAAAAATAGTTGATATAAGCTTGCCTTCATCATCATATCCTACAAGGAAAGTATAAACTGCGAAAGTCCCCAGGGCCCCTTCAATAGCTGCCACATTTTCTTCTTTATTGCATAAGAAGCAAACGCCTCCTCCTAAAATACCAAATATCCAAAGAGACATTCTGATTTTCTCATCAAGATCGAAAAATGATTCCGTTGTGGCAAGCGCTACTATAACTCCAATAAGTACGCCCCAGGTAAATCCGGTTATACTACTGGCAATGGTTTTAAAATGCCAGGCAGCAAAGCAAATAAATATTCCTGCACATATAGCCAAATAATTCCAAAACATAATATCATTCCTCCTTGGGCCAATAATATGGTGCATCGGGCAAGCCTACATTATGTCTCGATCAATTACGGTCTCTCCTTATTTCGTCTGTTGTATAAGTTCTTCTATCGATCCGATCCGGATGCCTTCGCTCGCTTATATATCTCTCCCCCGCCCAGCATAAGCTTTGCGGGAAGCTCGGCATAGTAAAGAGCCTTGTAGAGCCCTTTGCTCTTCATGAGCGCAGATAGAAGGGGGCGCTGGTCTGTCCTGAGCCCTGATGCGGCAGAGCTGTCTCTGTCCAAGATGCTCGACATCAGCTTCATGATGCGGTTAAGGCTTTTTCCGTCTCGAAGGCCTGTGACAAGAAGCTCGGTCTCTGCTGCCATAAGTCCCTGATTAAGAAGCTCAGTACCAAGATTTTTTACCGCTTCCGCAGGGAGCTGGAGCTCTTTATCCTGAAGCATGGCTGCTATGGCCTCCATAGCCCTGATATACTGATCGCTGCTCATGGTCTTGCTAAGGCCCGGCAGTTCACGGCTATAGTGATAGAGGCTCTCTTTTCTGAAGCAGAGCCTACGGGCCCTCTGAAACAGTCTCAGGTTAAATTCCAGATCCTCATTTATGCGAAGCTCCTCTCTGAAAAAAACAGCGTTTTCGTCTGTACCTTTCAGAAGCTCCGCCTTGTATACCTTATTCCACAGGCTCCAGCCTACGCAGGACCTGGGCCTGGTCAGTTCTGAAAGAAGGCTGTCCCTGCCCTCCAGGATCTCTGGTTCAGACTGTCCATTGAGCTCGGGTGAAGTCAGCACCCTGGCCTCGGAACCTGTCTGTACATTGCTGTCAAATCCGCAGGCTGCTATGTCCGCTCCTGCAGCCTCCATGTCCCGGATCAGTATCTCGTACATCTCAGGCTCAAGTTTATCATCTGCATCCACAAAGGCTATGTATGCACCCTGAGCTGCACGCAGGCCTCTGTTCCTTGCCGATGCCGGGCCTCCGTTTTCCTTCCTGATGGCCAGGACATTTTCATGGGCCTCAGAAAGCTCCCTGCAAATATCCCTGGAGCCGTCAGTGGACCCGTCGTCCACCAGTATCAGCTCGAGGCCCCCATAGCTTTGGGACAAAACTGAGCTCACTGCCCTGCGCAGTGTCTGCTCGCTGTTATATACGGGCATGATGACGCTCAGCAGCTTGCTTCCGCTCTTTGACAGGAAAGCTTCTGATAAAGCGGCTCCTGACAGGGAGGCTTCGTCTCTGAATCGCTGCATGTCACTCATCATCCCTCTCCCATCCTTTTTGAGCTTTCTTCAGTAAAGCCCTCGGTGCTTTCCTTTGTAAATAATATCTTTATGGTCTTTAATATCAGCTCCATGTCCAGGATGATGCTGTAGTTCTGTATGTACATGAGATCCAGCTTCAGCTTGTCATAGGCTGTGGTATTGTACTTTCCATATACCTGGGCATAGCCTGTAAGGCCACCTTTTACCAGCATGCGGTAGGAAAACTCCGGTATCTCCTCCGAATACTTCTGTACATGCTCTATGCGCTCAGGGCGAGGGCCTACTATGCTCATGTCTCCCCTCAGTATGTTTATTAGCTGGGGCAGCTCGTCTATGCGTGTGGCCCTGATAAAGGCTCCGACCCTGGTTATGCGGGGATCCCTGTCAGTGGCCGGTACGGATATGCCCTCCTTTTCAGCGTCAGGTATCATGGAGCGGAATTTAAGTATCTCAAAGATCCTGCCGCCCTCCGTACAGCGTCTTTGCTTATAAAATACAGGCCCTCCGTCCTCAAGCTTTATGGCTGCGGCTGTAAGCAGCAGCAGGGGTGAAAGAATGACCAGTCCCAGGGCAGAGCAAAGCAGATCCATGCTGCGCTTTACCAGGCGCTGCTCCGCTGTCAGGCCGTGATTTCGGTTCAAAAACACAGGGGAATCGAATATATGCAGGGTCTCACTGCTTTTAAGTATCACATCGGTAAGCTTTGGCAGTGTGTATGTGCGCAGACGTGAGCTGAAGCAGGCCTTTAAGAGGTCATTGCGAAGCTCCGCAGGTATGTCCCCTATGATGACTCCGTCATAGCCCTTGCAAAGCTCCAAAAGTCGTTCAGCCCTTCCTCCCTGGCTGGCCTCGGCTCTGCCTCCGCTCAGGGCTTCACTGTCGCTGCAGTACTGCTCTTCTTTGACAAAAAGGCTTTCGTCAGAGACGTCCACACTGCGGCAAAGGCTGTAGCGGTCAGGCCTCTGGATGAATTTGGCCCCCAGCATGTCCTCATGTCCGCCGTGAAACAGTATGAGCCTCTGGGGAGGAAAGATACTCACAAAGACCTTGTTCGATATCATGGCCCAAAGCATGATGACCAGTATGTCCAGCAGGGTCATACAAAGGATCCAGGCGGGAGACAGGTACCAGGTGGCTATGGGTATGATCATGGCCACATAGATTACTATATTTGTGATAAAGGTAGCCAGGCTCTGGCTTAGTATCAGATCAAAGACCCTGTAATAGCCCAGCTTGAGTCCTCCGTATATGCTTCCGAAAAGGAGCAGTATGGCGGCATATACCCCTGTTATGAAAAAGTTTCCCTTGAAGAGATATGGCCTTCTGACCAGGGGATTATAGAAATTTGTCCAGACATAATAAAAGATCACCGCCTCTATGAGGATCAGCACTGCCCCAGCAAGAAGCCGCATCATATGTCTGTTTCGTTCATTTTTCAGAGTTTCCTTGTTTGTACCCATTTAAAGCTCGTCGTTGCTTATTTGCGTGCCTGCCTGTGCTGCCAGGCTTCAGCTTCATCTTTTTGCCTGTAAAGCTTCCCTGTAGGTCTCGCCAACACACATTGAAAGCAGTAGCATCATCATCGGCGTCACCGTGGGCGCACTGATGTTGATGAAGGAGGAGGCAGTATATGCCAGTACCGCAAAGGCGCAGGCTGCGGAAAATACCGTTGACCTGGCCCTGGAGCCTCCTGCTATGCCGGCGATCACAGCGCTTGCAATAGTCCCATAATAGGCTATAAAGCCCAAAATACCTAAACTGAACAGATACTGGAGAAATTCATTGTGAGGTGAATCATAGGTCTCATTTGTGGTCTCCAGCATGGTGTAATAGTCTCTGGTGCCAGTATAGACCCCATAGGTCTCGGGGCCTGCTCCTATGAGCTTCATGATCAGCGGAAAGCCGGCAAAATATCCCAGCAGCAGCTTCCAGTTGAAGCCCCGGTTATGGCCCCAGCGGTCATCAAATATGAATATATTGCGATAGGGAGCATACCACTCTGGATGTCCTCCCGTGTTTGCATCATAAAAAAGCCATATTATACCAAGGAGTCCCGCTGCCCCAAGTCCGGTCCATATGTATATAGGCCTTTTGAAAAGAGGCTCTGAAAGGTATTCCTCAAAGGAAAGGAGCTGTAGCCTGGATGAGCTCTCCTTTTTGTAGCCTGAAAAATAAAGGAAATATATAAAGGCTGCCACAAAAAGACAGAGCACCAGCAAAAGTCCCACCTTGTCCCTGTGGGTATCAGCGATATTGAGCAGCAGTCCCCATTTGTTCTGAGGCATGATGTCAAAGCCAAGGGAGCCTCCCGTTGCCAAAGCCTCGGCATTGAGCCCAAGGATCAGGTCTGTAGCGGCCCCGCTTATGTAGATCGAAAGCAGGAAAAGTGCCAGTGTAAGCACATAATAAAGTGCGCCGCCTCGCTTCCTCCATGCAAAAAACGGCAAGCAATAAAGCAGCACGCCTATAGCCAGTATCGCATTGTCCGAGGAGCCCATGACCATGGCCGTAAAGTTTATAAACAACGAAATGCCATAGCAGATCTTGCGCAGCATACCGCTGCGGCTCCCTGTCTCCTGGGAGATAAAGAGTACCGCCGACACCGACATATACATGGCTATCATAGCTGTCAGGGAGTTGATATTGCCTATTCCTGAGGAAAAATCATAACGAAACACCGGATCATCTATCAGGCCCCTCCATCCGAAAATATCGAAGCCCAGATAGTCCAGGCAGCCCCACAGAGAAAGCAGGGCTCCTACAAACAGGAAAAGGTCAAGGTGCCCCTGTCTTATGCGGTAAAACCTGGATATGAGCACATACAAAAGCCCGTAAAATATCCAGAGGAACATGCCCTGATACCTGCCATACTGGCCCCAAAAGGCCTCATAGGGGTATCTGGAGAGCGCAGTAGAAAGTATGCTTATGGCCATAAAGGCAAGGAAAAACCTGTCCGGAAGGCTGAGTCTCTTCCAAAGCCTGGAGGGCACAAAGCCACGGAAAAAGGCCGCTGCTCCTTTTCCGTGGTTTTTATTTATATCGTCAAATAGATATACAAGTCCCGTAAGGGCCGCCATGCAGGAAAGAAGGGCACAGCTGACCCAGAATAGATAGAACTTGTCGTTCATTATATCAAAATATTTATCGTGTACAAAAAGGGGAAAGGCCACCACAAAAAATATGACATAGGCCTCGGTGAGCCTTCCAAGGAAGCCGGCGGCTCCCTCTTTGCGAGCCCCCCTTTCCGCTGCTGCCCTGCGGGCCACGGTATTTCTGCCCATAGGATCAGTCTCCGGATCTGTAAACTGTATTGTTGAGGATCATAGACCTCTGATCGAACCAGCTTTCCTCATAACTCTCGATATCCGGATCCAGCTCTATTTCTCCGCCCGCCGGGATGTCAAGATAAAGGAGGAACTCGCCCTCCGGTGCGCTGTCCTTGCTCACGCTCAGCTTGATGGCAAAGGAATCATATACATTGCCAAAGCTCTGCTGGTCTCCACCGGTATATTCATTTGACTGTACGGCTATGGCATCTGATGCACGACGGAGCGCGGCTGCCGCAAAATGCTCTGCATCCTCCACCGTTGCCTCATCAAGGCAGGTGGCTGTGACATTGAGCACCTTTGGATCATTTGTGCCGTCTATATAAAGGTTTGTGATGAATACATAGGGATTGTCGTCCCCAAAGGCATCTATGACATCGTTATGCACCTGTACAAAGTCTATGTCCAGTCCCGTCTGGGCACTGAGGTCGGGATCAAGCCTGACCGAGGTCCTTTCCTGGGGCACGCAGCCTGTCATGAGCAGGGCGGAAAGCCCCATTGCGGCAAATACCAGCTTAGCTATATGTCTTGCACGATCTTTCATCTTTCATTCCTCTTTGCTTCTTGTCTTTTGTTTTTATTTCCGATCTTTTTGTTGAGATCCTATGCCCTGCTGCCGGGCAGTTCGTCTGATCCTTACTTACGCCTTGGAATTATAACATAAAAGCGGCGTAAATTCGCCGCTTTTATGTACTTTTATATACTTTTTTAAATTATTGTAAGGTTTGGCTGTCTCAGGGCTTTGCCAATTTACCGCATCAGTGTCCTCCTGAAGCTGAGGCCCGGCCCATCTTTTTCCTTACTGACTATCTGTTTTCCTGCTGTCAGCTTTTTGCTGATATCAGTTTCCGTACTGATCAAGGAACTGCCTGAAAAGATCATAGAGTGGATCTCCGGTACTGCCCTCGGCATCCTCTGAGCCGTCTCCGTTTTCCTGATCATTTCCTTCCTCCGGCTGGGATCCGCCATTATCTGAGCCTGCTCCTCCATCCTGGGAGCCTTCATTGCCTGAGCCCTCGCCGCTGTCAGAGCCGTTTTCTGAGCCGTTTCCGCTGAGTCCATTATCCGGCACACCAAGGTCAGGGCTTCCGCTGTTTCCTGAGCCATTGCTGCCCTGGTCTGCTGCCTGTGAAGCTGCCTTTGCATTCAGCTTGACCTCTGCGCTGCTCTCCTGCCATTCGCCATTGGTTATCCTCTGATAGGTGATGGTAACTGTATCGCCTGCGGCATAGTATTTTACCAGGGACTGGAGCTCATCTGCCGAGCTGATCTTCTGTCCCTCTATGCCCGTGATTATGTCATTCTTTCTGAGGCCTGCGTCCTTTGCTGCACTGGGCGTAAGCTCCACATCCTCATAGCCCTCCATCTCCTCATCGGAGAAACCTGTGATCAAAGCTCCCTCGGGCATGCCGTAAAGCTGGCTTGCGGAATCGCTCACTGAGGTGATATATACTCCCAGGGATCCCTGCTCTGCCTCGGGTATCTTTTCCTTTGAAAGGTTGTTTATGACCGTCATGGCCTTGTATATGGGAATGGAATAGCCTATGCCTTCTACCTCAGTATCGGCATACTTGGCCACATTTATGCCTATGACCTCACCATCCATATTTATCAGGGCACCGCCGGAGTTTCCGGGATTGATGGCCGCATCCACCTGGATCAGGCCCTCGTTGCTGCCCTCCTCAGTCTGTATGGTACGGTCCAGGGCAGAGATATATCCAACTGTCACTGACTGTCCATAGCCCAGGGCATTGCCTATGGCTATGACTCCCTGTCCTACCTTGAGGTCCTCGTCGGTATGGAGCTTTGCCACCTTTATGGCTTTAAGGGTCTCCTCAGGTATGTCTGCCTTGTTTACGGTGATAACAGCCACGTCCATGTTGGAATCCGTTCCGTTTATCTCTGCATCCACAGTGGTACCGTCAATGAAGGTCACCTGGAGCTCGCTGGAATCGGCGACTACATGATTGTTCGTCACTATCATCAGCTCGTTGTCATTTTCCTGAACGATGATGCCTGAGCCCGAGGCAGGGACCTCGTACTGATAGGTCTGTCCGCCTCCGCCATAGAAATAATCAAATATACTGGAGTAGCCTCTCTGGGTGATCAGCATGGTATTTGTGATGCTGACTACCTGAGGCATGGCCTCCTCAACTATATCCGACACGTCCAGCACCGTGCTCTTTGTGGCAGTGCTGTCGCTGCTTTTTTCGGTCTCTTCGGCAGCTTCCCTGGTGGGCGCCTCTGTCTCCTCAGGCACATCCTGGGCGGTCTGGCTCTCCTGTATCGCAGCCTGGCCTGCCGAATTTATCATACCGTCTGCAGCCACATTCAGTCCCACCATGACTCCTCCTGCAAGCAGTCCAAAGACCAGGGCCGACACGACTATCTGTATCCATCTTTTCATAGCCTTTCCGTCATCCTCCTGTATTCATGATCTATCGATTTGGATAGTATTCCTCATCTCATGGCTATGTTTTAAACTATCAATATGTAAAAATTGTGTCCAAATTCACATTTTTATATGATTTAATGCTTTGTTTATATACTGTTTATAAATGAGCTCAGGCTCCTGGGCCTGCCGGACCAGGCTGACTGGATCCGGGATGTGCCGTACCTCCGGGGCCCGAGGTGCTGCCGGGAGCAAGGGATGAACCCCCTGGCCCTGCTGAGCTTCCTGACTGGGATGAGCCACCGGGAGAGCTTGAACCGCCCTGAGTGCCTGACGAGGATCCAGGGCCCGATGATCCTGCTGCCTGTGTGGTCTGAGGTACCGTCACAGGCTCATTCGGTATATCCGTAATGCTTTGAGATGAGCTTGTAGGCTGGGTGCTTCCTCCGGGCTGCTGCGTACCTGATCCTGATGATCCTCCGGGCCTTTGAGCCGCCGTGGTCTCGCTGGCAGCCGTGGTAGTGCCGGGGCCTCCCGAGGATCCGTCATCCATGATGGGCCTGCCTGCTGCATCAGTGGGAACGTTTGTGGTGCCTCCCTGGGAGGTGGGCCTGGTAGCAGAGCCAGGGTTCCTCGTAGGAGAGGTACCTATGATATTGCCGTCCTCGTCCACAAGCTCAGAGCCTGCGTCCCCTCCTGTCTCCAGCATGTCGTCCCCTGCAAGGTCAGTGGGCCTTTCGGGTCTGGTCCCATATATGGCTCCCTCGGTGATCTCGTTGCCGTCCTCATCCGTAGGATAGATGACATCACCGTTTTCATCAGTAGGGATCACGAACTCACCGTATTCATCGGTGGGATATATGAGACTGCCGTCCTCATCCACGCCAAAGGTATAGCCCTCGGTGGACTGCTCCCTCTCTGTGGGTGCCTCGGTCTCATAGGCCTCGTCTCCGGTACCCTCCTGGGATACCTTGGGCCTCTGGATCACACCCTGGTCTGTGGCCACTGACTCTATGGGCGTGCCCTCCTTGTAAAGGTTGGAATCCTGCTTTATCTTTTCAGAATACCTGAGTACCGCATCTGATACAGTGTATTCCTCGTCTCCGAAAAGGAACTCGTGAAGCATGATGACATTGGACTCCAGTGTCGTAGGGATGACACAGGCTCCCTTGTTGGGTATGCGGGCATCTCCCCTGGACCAGGGGAAGCCTCCGGTATCAGCTATGTTGTATCTGAGTATGCCCTGGGCCATGGATACCACCTCGGCCAGGGTCACGTTGGTCTCTACCTGGGGGAAGCAGGTCAGCATGATGGTATTGAGCTCGGAATAATCCATCTTTTTGGCCTTTTCAAAGCAGGCCATGATGATCTTTTTCTGGCGCTCGGTACGGGCAAAGTCACTGTCCATGAGCCTGAGCCTTGCATAGGCCACTGCCTGGATGCCGTCCAGGTGATGCGTGCCTGCGGACTTGAGCTGCACTGAGCCTATGCCCGTCTCCTTTACCGTCTCGGTGATGAAGGCATTGATATAGTAGAACTCGGCATTGGAGATCTCTATTCCGTCCACGCCGCCCATCATGTTTATGATATTGGCTATGGTCTTCCAGTTGAAGGTCACATAGCTCGTGATATTAAGGTCAAGGTTTTTGTTCAGCGCCGCCAGGGCCTGCTCGGGGCCTCCCTGGGCGTAGGCCTGATTTATCTTGTTGTACTGGTTCTTTTCGGATATGTTCAGATAGGTGTCCCTGAATACGGATACCAGCTTTATGTCTCCGGTGTCCATATTTATGCTCACTATCATGATGACATCTGAATTTCGCTGAGAGGCGTCCAGGCCGAATACGGCCACGTTCCAGAAGCCCTCCATCTCCTGCTTTTTCTCAAAGGAGATGTTGTCGTTTTCTACCTTTGCTATGTCCACATTGGACCTGGTCATCAGGTTGTAGGTGCGGAGCACGTAGCCATAGCCAAATATGACCATGAGTGTCAGGAGCTCTACTATGGCGCATATGATGATGCGCTTTATCCTGCCCTTTTTCTTTTTGCGCTCATGGCCGTTCCGGCCCTCGTGATCCCTCTTCCTGCCTCCTATGACGGAGCCTGGTGTGTTCAGCTCTCTGGGCTTTTTCCTGCCCTCGGAGGAACGGTCGAGGCCCTCCCTCAGGAGCTTTTCCTCCATGTCAAGATCTCCCGCGATGTCATCTATGTCATCCTCGGGAAAGAGCTCCTCGCTCTCAAGCTCCACATCATCAAAAAGATCGTCCGGAGCCGGCTCCTGATCCCGCCTGTGCGGGTTTTTCCTGTTTTTGAAATCGTCTTCTATACTCATTGGCCTTCCTTGATCTGTAAAATTGGGGCAACAGGCTTTCAATGCCCCTGAATTGGTATCAATAGGCGTTTTTAAAGCCCTTGAATATGGTCATGAACAGTATCTTTATGTCTAGTCCTATGGTCCAGTTTTCTATGTAATAGAGATCATGCTCTATACGCTTCTGTATGGAAGTGTCTCCCCTGTAGCCGTTTACCTGGGCCCAGCCCGTGATGCCGGGCCTGACCTGGTGCTTTATCATGTAGCGGGGTATCTCTTCCTTGAACTTTTCAACGAACTGCGGCCTCTCCGGCCTCGGACCCACCAGACTCATGCTGCCCATCAGCACATTGAAGAACTGAGGCATCTCGTCGATATTCGTATGACGGATGATATGCCCCACGGAGGTGACCCTGGGATCCCCCTTTGTGGTCCACCTGGTGCGCTCCTCCTCTGGCTGCTGCACATACATGGAGCGGAACTTGTACATCCTGAAGGTACGGTTATGCAGTCCCACTCTTTCCTGGGCGTAAATGATCGGCCCCGGCGAAGTGGCCCGTATGGCAATGGCCGTCACCAGCATGACCGGGCTGAATATCACTATGGCAAGCAGGGAGCCCGCTATATCCATGGCCCGTTTTACAAAAGCATTTACCGGCTCCGTAAGGGGCACATGGCGGATATTTATGATGGGCAGTCCCTCCATGTCCTCGATATAAGGCGTGGTAGGTATCACATTCTGATAGTCCGGGATGAATTTTGTATGTACTCCGGATTTCTCGCAGATGTTTACCACGGGCTTCAGGTATTCATACTTGTTTATGGGCAGCGTGACGGCTATCTCGTCCAGATCGTTTGCTGCAAGTATGCCTCTGAGCTCCGTCAGCTCTCCCAGCACATCTACGCCCTCTGTCTTTGATCCCTTTTTCAGGTCGTCATCCAGTATGCCCAGTATGTGATAACCCCACTCCGGATTTTGCCTGACCCTCTCTATAAAGCCTCTGGCTGCCTCGGAATAGCCCACCAGCAGTATATGCTTTTGGTTGAAGCCACCGGACCTGATCCGATAGAGCACGCTCCGCAGCACATTTCTGAAAATGGCCTCAAAGACGATGTTTATGCCAAAGAAGGCAACTATCATCCTTGTGGAGAAATTGACCAGATAGGGGCCGGTGATGGGCCTGTTCCTGCCGGCGAACAGGATAAAGGTAAATATCATCAGGCCAAAGATGTTGGCCTTGCAGATATTTGCAAATTCCGAACGCCTGGACCTCGTGCGCTTTGGCGTATAGAGATCAAAGGTCGCATAAAGTATGAGATACGCCGGTACTATCACGATGAGCGCCATGAAGTACACATGTACAGGCAGTGTACCCGGCGCTCCGGGACCGCGATTCCTGCCTATCATCAGATACCAGGCTGCCGCATAGGATATGCAGATCACCAGGGCATCCAGCAGGATATGCAGATAATTAAATTTTGTCTGATTATTCTTTATCATTCAACTATCTATAGGGCATACCTCAAAGCATACTTTGAACTATTATACCCGAGCAGGAATCGTATTGCTACTTACATTTTATTAAATATTTGATAATTTTTCCCGCCTTCTTTTTTCAGAAAGCACATCCCTGAGCTGTTTTTCCACATCCAGTTCAAGCTTGTAGGGCTCTCCGGGCTGCTCCTTCGTAAGATCCCTGAGGGCAAAATTTGCCTTTCTGAGGGTCAGATTAGGATTATAATAAGGGTCTCCTTCCCTGAGTATCCCCGGCCATCTGTCCGCAAATATCGCTATCTCTCCATTGAAGCGGCGCACCTTTTCAGGCGTGTCCTCCAGGCCCCTCGATTTGGATTCATAATGATAGAATACAGCATAGGGATCATAGACACAGCGATAACCAAGGCGCCGTACCTTCATACAGTAGTCTATGTCATTGAAGGCCACGGCCAGGTCCTCGCAAAGACCGCCACAGGCCTCAAATACGGATCTCCTGGTCAGAAGGCAGGCTGCCGTGACTGCCGACAGGTCCTGCAGGGACATCATACGGTGCATATAGGAGTTTTCCTTTTCATGAAGCCCCACAAAGGCTGCTCCGGCTATGCCTCCGAGCCCTACTATGACGCCGGCATGCTGTATGGTGTCGTCAGGATAGCAAAGCCTGGCTCCGACTATGCCTATCTCCTCCCTTGAGCCATAGCACAGCATTTCCCATATGGAATCCGGCTTCCTGAGCTCCACGTCATTGTTCAAAAGGAGCAGATACTCACCCCTGGCGGCCTTGGCTCCGAAATTGTTTATGGCGGAGTAATTGAACTCCCTCTCCCACCTGACTATCCTGAGAGGGATACCGCCCTCCTCTCCGCGTTTTTCAAGCTCACGATAGTATTCAAAGGTCTCCTGCTTTTCGGAATTATTTTCTATGATGATGAATTCCAGATTCCTGTAGGTAGAGTGAAGGGCAATGGAGCCTATGCATTTTTTCAGATCCTCTATATGATCCTTGGTGGGTATCAGTATGGATATCAGAGGCCCGGGGCCCTTGATAAAGCCCTCGCTGCCCTGTCCCAAATCCTCAGACCTGAGCCCTTTTTCAGCCATGTCCCTTTCAGCTCTGGGGCTGAAGCTGCTTTTATAAAAGCCATAGGTGACGCCCCGCTCTACCATTGGCACGGGATCGATGAGATCCCCCTTCTTGCTGGGCTCCTCATGCCGCCCGTCAAAGCCAGCTGCTGCCATCCTCTGGTAGTGATCCCGGACCGCCCTGGCTCCTGCCTCAAAGGCATAGAGCTTGGAGGAGGGATCCGAGGCCGTTGAGCCCTTATGGAAGCGCCAGTGATAGCATACCTTTCTGATATGCACTACCTTTTCCGAAGTAAAGCGCCCCTCATAAAGCTGCTCTGCCGCTGCCTGGCTGCATCCGCAGGCTGCGGAAAGCTCTGAAAGCTCCTCCTTGCAAAGTCTCAGCGCACCAAGATCCTCTATGCCCTTTTCCCTTGAAAGCCTCAAAAGCTCCCTGCGCCAATTCTCAAGCAGCCTTAGCTCCGAGCCTGCAGCCTCCTCGGTACAGCGGAGAAAAAAGTCATGGTCCTGGGCTCCGTCATATTCTCCTCTGAAGCCCCCGACCTTGTGCAGAAGATCCCTTCTTATGACGCTCAAATGACATATATAATTTACGCTGAGCAGAAGCTCCGGATCATAGTCCGGCTTAAAGTTGGGATCAAAAAGTGCCCCTCCGTCAAGGTCCACCTTGTCCTCATCAGTATAAAAAAACTGTCCCCCAGGGTTTTCGGATATGGCCTTTGCCGCCTCAAAGAGGGCATAGGGCGGAAGCTCATCGTCATGATCACAGAGAGCAATGTAATCTCCCCTGGCTTCTGCTATGCCTGCATTGGTGTTTTCGGATATGCCCCGGTTTTTTCCAAGCCCCACATGCCTGAACCTGCCGTCACGGGAAGCGTATTTCCCTGTCAGGCTGGATACCGTATCATTTTCCTCCGAACCGTCTGCCACTATGACCTCAAAATACGGATAGGTCTGGGCAAGGATGGAATCAAAAAGCATCCTGAGATATTTCTCCGGTGTATTATAGGCAGGTATCACGATGCTGATCAAGGGACGGCTCCTTCCCTCCATCAGATAAAAGCCGTCATTATATTCAAAGGAAAGCTCCTCTGATACCCTTCTCTGTCGTCTAAGCTCGGCCTCGTCAGGTGAGTTCAGCTTTTCCCACTGGGTATAGTCATAATCCTCATCCGTCTCTTTGAGCTTATTTTTGGTCTTTATGAGAAAAGCCCTGAGGCCATTTTCCCTGAGAAAATCCAGGGCATTTTCCAGCTTTTCCGGTGTCATGAGGGCTGACAGCCTGGAGAGCCCGGTCTTTTTAGCCTGATTGCGCTGCTCAAGTATCTCTCCGCTTATATGCACCCGCCTGCGGGAGCTGACGTCAGTAAGACAGAGCCAGGCCTCATCGCTCCTTTTGAATTCAGCCTTTATCGTAAAGCCGCACATAAGCGGTGCACCATAGCGCTTCATGACATCGGCTCGCTCTCTTTTTACGGCCTTTGCCCTAAGCTTGCTGCCGTCACGATGCATAAGTTCATATTTTATCTCAGAGCTCCCAAAGGCCCAGCCGTCTATACACAGCTCTCCGCCTCTCAGGCTCATGGAATCTATCCTGTATCT
>CALWET010000065.1 GCA_944377385.1 uncultured Lachnospiraceae bacterium
GGTAGACCTGTTTGAGGGACAGTACCCGGTGCCCAACGGCATATCCTACAATTCCTATCTGATCATGGACGAAAAGATAGCAGTCATGGACACCGTTGACCAGAATTTTACCCATGAATGGCTGGATAATATTGCCAGAGAGCTTTCCGGACGCAGGCCGGATTATCTGGTAGTACAGCATATGGAGCCGGATCATTCGGCAAACATCCAGAAGTTCATGGAGGTTTACCCTGATGCCACATTGGTAGGAAATGCAAAGACCTTTGCCATGATAGACGCCTTCTTTGACCTGGATCCCGGGGTAAAGCGCCTGGAGGTGGCAGAGGGGGATGCGCTGGAGCTTGGAGCTCACAGGCTCAATTTTGTATTTGCTCCCATGGTGCACTGGCCTGAGGTCATGGTGACCTATGACAGCACGGACAAGGTGCTTTTTTCCGCAGACGGCTTTGGAAAGTTCGGAGTGCCCTCTGCCGATGAGCCCTGGGACGATGAATCCCGCAGATATTTCATAGGCATAGTAGGAAAGTACGGGGCCCAGGTCCAGGCACTTTTAAAGAAGGCATCCGGGCTTGACATTGCCATGATATGTCCTCTTCACGGGCCGGTGCTCAAGGAGGATCTGGGACATTACCTCAGCCTCTATGATACCTGGTCATCCTACAGCGTGGAGGAGGATGGCATAGTAGTGGCTTATACCTCAGTATACGGACATACAAAGCGTGCGGTGGAGCTCCTTGCGGAAAAGCTCAGACAAAAGGGCTGTCCCAAGGTGACGGTATATGATCTGGCCCGTACGGATGTGAGCTATGCAGTGGCAGATGCCTTCAGGTACGGCAAGCTCGTGCTGGCTACCACCACCTATAATGCAGACATCTTCCCCTATATGAGGAGCTTTATAGAGCATCTTACGGAGCGCAATTTCCAGAAGCGCACAGTGGCCCTTATCGAAAACGGAAGCTGGGCACCCATGGCAGCAAAGGTCATGAAGGACATGTTTGCAAAGAGCAAGGATATAAAATGGACGGATACCACCGTGCACATCAGATCGGCCATGAAGCAGAAGGACATGGATGACCTGGAAAAGCTGGCCGAGGAGCTTTGCAAGGACTATATCGCCCGTTCAGACGAGATGGCGGACAAGCATGACATGAAGGCCCTGTTCAAGATCGGCTATGGACTTTATGTGGTGACCTCGAATGACGGCAATCGTGACAACGGTTTTATAGTCAATGCAGTCAATCAGGTGACGGACAATCCCTACAGGGTCTCAGTGACCATAAACAAGGCCAATTATTCTCACCATGTCATAAAGCAGACCGGCATCATGAACCTGAATGTGCTCAGTGTCGAGGCCCCCTTCAGTGTGTTCCAGAACTTCGGCTTCCAGAGCGGACGCAATGTGGACAAGTTCAAGGACATCAAGCCCTTCCGCACGGACAATGGGCTGGCCTTCCTTCCCGAGTACATAAACGCTGTGATGAGCCTCAAGGTAGAGCAGTACATAGATCTTGGGACCCATGGCATGTTCATCTGTGACGTGACAGAGGCCAGGGTCATAAGCGATTCTGAGACCATGACCTACACCTTCTATCAGAATTATGTAAAGCCCAAGCCTGAGACAGAAGGCAAGAAGGGCTTTGTCTGCAAGATCTGCGGATATGTATATGAGGGAGACGAGCTTCCCGCAGATTTCATCTGCCCTCTGTGCAAGCATGGAGCTGCGGACTTTGAGCCCATAGGCTGAGCTGATGCCTCTGGTCTGGGGACTGAAAAAAAGTAAAAGCCCCATTTTGGGGAAACAGAAGCATAAATACCGGCAGCCGGATCTGGAGCATGGAAACATGAGGGCTTTAGCTCCGGCTGCGGCCTGTTTAAACAGCTTTTATATCCCCCAGCCGGCAATGATCGGAAATTATAAAAATATTTTTCGGTAATGAATGGATAAGGCCTGCTCATCCGTACTATAAGTGAAGTCATAAATATCAATAAAGCAACATGGAGGACACAGCATGAAAAGGATTATGACTGGAGTGATCGCCGCAATCATGGTTTTGACATTCGGAGCGGCTGCTGCCTTTGCAGCAGGGCCTGGTACAGGCATGGGAAGGTATTATATTGATGCAGACGGTGATGGCATATGCGACAACATGGGAAGCTGGAAAAGTGGATATGGCAGGTACTATGTAGATGCTGACGGCAATGGCGTTTGCGATAATCTCGGCAGCGAGGCATACGCAGGCTGCTGCGGCCTTGGAAGAGGCTGCCACCGTTTTTAAGTGACTGGGCTATGCGGAGCGAGGCTGAGGTACGGGGAGCTTTAGAACGTCATTCTGATACGATCAGGCGCCTTTGTATGCTGCATCTTAAAAATCACGCCGATACGGAGGACATATTTCAGACCGTTTTTCTGAAGTATGTCCTTAGCTCCGTTTCATTTGAAAGCGAGGAGCATGAGAGGGCCTGGTTCATACGTGTAACGATCAATTCATGCAGGGACCTAATCAGGAGCTTCTTCAGAAGTCATACGGTATCCCTTGATGAAGTCATGGAGCAGGCTGCAGAGCTGCCAGAGGATGACAGGGAGGTGTTGGAGGCAGTACTGTCACTTCCGCAGAAATACAGAGAGGTAGTTTATCTTCATTATTATGAGGGCTATACGGCACCAGAGATAAGCAGGCTTATTGATAAAAATGTAAACACTGTATATACACTGCTGACACGGTCAAGGCAGCTGCTGAGGGAAAGGCTGGAGGGCTATGAGCTATGAGCATGAATGATCGCATTAAAAAAGCATTTGACGGGATACATGCCGAGGCCGAACTTGTGGAAAAGACGGAAAGCTTTCTATGCCAGAAAACAGGAAACTATGGGATAGCTTCATCGGCAGAGGTGAAAGTCAAGCCGGCAAAGCCCATAGCACTGAATCGTTATGCGAAGCTCATATCAGCTGCGGCCTGCCTTATATTCGCCATGCTTGGAGGGTATTGGCTTTATTTTACACCCACGGTCGAGATCAGCATGGACATAAATCCATCCATAGAGCTCGGAGTGAACCGCTTTGACAGGATCATATCAGTCAGCAGCTACAATGATGACGGCAGAGAGCTGCTTGATGAACTGGATATAAAGTACCTTGGCTATATGGATGCGGTGAATCAGATACTGGAAAATGAAAACATGCAGGCTCTCCTTTATGGAGAGGAGGATCTGGTCATAGGAGTTTTCGGTGCAGACGGTGAGCAGTCTGATGAGGTGCTTAAAAGCCTTGAGGCCTGTACCGGCGGCAGAGGAAACATATACTGTCAGCGCTATCAGGCTACGGCTTCGGAGATAAATGAGGCTCACAGGCTTGGCCTTTCCTACGGAAGGTACAGAGCCTATATGGAGCTGAAGTCACTTGATCCGGGCATAGCCCCGGAGGAAATCAGAGACATGACCATGAGGGAGATAAGAGACAGGATAGCCAGGCTTTCAGGCAAGGAAATACCCAGTGCTGGCGGCAGACGCTATAGGGGAGGCAGGGGCAGCTGATCAAGATCCGCTGTCTTTTCTTTTTATCCACAAATAAAGAAGGCGGATCAGAGACTTTTTTACAATGTCAGGGATAAATATCTGGATTTTATGCGATTTTCGATAAGAGTATAGATGATATTATAAAAAATAAAGAAAATATAATAGAAGTACTGTTATAATAAGAGAAATTCTGAGATAATATACAAACTCAAGTTTAAATATTGAGGTTATACTATTAAAAAAATATATCTTTGTCAGAGAACTGCGGAGAGTGACAATAGCATGTTGCGTTGAAAATGTTCTTCCTGTATAATAAACGGCAAGAAATTTCTTTCATGCTCCGTTCTGGGAGCAGATGATGAGATCCTTGGAGGCTCGATCCATTATCTATTGGATAAACTCCATCGTTAATGTCTATATGGCAAACCCCATCACTCAACATTCGTTGACAAGGGAATCCCCCTAAAATATAATTAAAGGAGAGAAAAATGAATAATGAAAAGGAAGGCAGAGAGCAGCTGGATCAGGGCACTGCCAGCAGTACCATCCAGGATGTAGCCAGTAGTACCATCTTTGATGACGTGTTCCGCACCATGGCTCAAAAGATGCCGTATCTGATGATACCCCTCATAAACGAG
>CALWET010000066.1 GCA_944377385.1 uncultured Lachnospiraceae bacterium
GTAGCTAATCATCATAGTAGTAAAGAGCCTTGAGGTATCAATTTTCATCAAGTACGGGCTTATTAGCGAATAAAAAATAAACGGATTGACATTCAGAAATAAAGTATGCAAGATAGAGGTATTAGAACATATCTCAATACTTCAGGAGGTGTGGCATGAGAAGGAAGGCAAAAAACTGGAGCTCATCAGGAAAAATCCAAGGGCCTCGGCAGTCATGGAGACCGATGTAAAGGATATATCAGGCGGAGACATTCCCTGCAGCTATGGAGCCGGCTTTGCCAGCATCATGTGCTTTGGAAGGGTTGATATAGTTGAGGATGAAGAGGAAAAGATAAAGGGACTCAGGCTCCTTATGAAGCATCAGACCGGAAGGGATTTTGAGATCACGAAGGAGATGGCAGGGGGAGTAAGTGTGATAAGGCTTGCTGTTAATGAGCTTAGCTGCAAGGTGCATCCGTAGGAATAAACATGTGTGGCTGTATCAATAGGGATGCAAAAGAAAGGAGAGGGGAAGCCTGATGAAGGATAGCGTGAACAAAGACCTGCTGCTGATCATAGACATGCAGAATGTGTATAAGACAGGAGAGGAGTGGGGATGCTGCCATGTCTCCGAGGCCTCGGAGGCCATCAGAAGATTGCTGGACAGCGGCGTTTTCAGGGATGTGGCCTTTACACGTTTCCTGGCTGCCGATGCGCCCAGGAGAGCATGGAAGGATTACAACAGCGTAAATGCTGCCATCAATGCCGATGAGAGGCTCAATGACATGATGGAGGAGTTCAAGCCTTATCTGAGCAGATATCCTCTGCTGACAAAATCCGTATATTCCTCTTTTGACATTCCTGAGCTCAGGAGGCTCTCGGAGAAGGCAGAGCATGTGGTCATAACTGGGGTGGTGGCGGAATGCTGTGTGCTGTCAAGCGTGCTTTCAGCCATAGACCTTGGCTATCCCGTGATATTCATAAAGGACGGGGTCTCAGGCCTGAGCCCTGAATCTGAGGCGGAGACGGAAAAAATAGTGTCCTACTTTGCTCCGCTTCACACGACTGTCATGACGGCAGATGAGTATATAAAAATGAAAATGCAGAGCCTTTAATGCAGAGATCATAGCATAAGACCGCATAAGGGGATAACATATCGGACTGACTCGCATATAAAGACTGCCCATATAAAAGAAATACTTTATCAGGCGGAAGCTTCTGGAAACTGGATCCAGGGCTTCTGCCTTTTTGCTGTACTGGCCTTTACTATACAGGCTTTTACTATGCTGACATTTATCATGCAGCTTTTATTATGCTGACAGCACAACAGGGCCGCCCTGAGTTTATGGCGCCTCAGCACATACTTTGTGCCCTCAACACAATATATTAAGAATTTCTTTGGTCGTTCAACACTTTATTCATAAGGATATTCTGCTATAATTTACACATAATATACAAAAGACTGCGTTGTTTTGTCGGTATTTTGTCTAAAAAAGCCAAAGCCGATGACACAGCAGCTCTCAGTAAAAGGAGGGATTTACGGTTTATGATGGTGTTACAGTCTTTTATTGACGGCCTGCTGATAGGTGGAGTCTATGCCACTATCTCGGTGGGACTCAGCCTGGCCTTTGGTGTCATGAGGATCATAAACTGGGCTCAGGGCGAGCTGCTTATGATCAGTATGTATATAGCCTATGCTATATTCATGGCTCTGGGTGTGGATCCTTATCTGGTCATGGTGCTGACGGCAGTGATCATGTTTGGTGTGGGGTACCTGCTTCAGAATTCGATCATATCCAATCTGCTTGCCAGAGAGACAGCCAGAGAGCCCATCAGCGTGCTGCTCTTTACCTCCGGACTTGGCATGTTCCTGTCAAACGGAGTGCTTGCAGTCATAGGAGCCAATCCTCTTTCAGTCATCACTCAGTACTCAGGAAAGATGATCGTCATCGGCAATCTTTATTTTTCTCTGCCGAGGGTCATCTCCTTTTTCATAGCAGTGGTAGTGACCATACTGCTTTATTTCTTCATACAGCGGTCTGAGATGGGCAGAGCCATAAGGGCTACGTCCCAGAACCGTCAGGTCGCCACCCTTATGGGCATAAATCAGAAAAAGATATACAATATAGCCTTTGCCATCAGTATAGCTCTGGTGGGCATGTCAGGAGGCCTGCTGCTTCCTTACTACACGGTCAGCTATTCCATAGGCACCACCTTCAGCTTCAAGGCCTTTGTAGTAGTTGTACTTGGAGGAAAGGGAAGTATACTCGGAGCCCTTATAGGCGGACTCATAGTCGGAGTCATAGAGAGGGTAGGAGCCCTGTTTTTCTCCGAGACCGTGGCTCAGATGTTTGTATTCCTGATATTTATCATTGTACTGCTCTTCAAGCCCAATGGACTGCTTGGCGAGAAGGATCTGCAGTAAGGGAGGTGGACAAGGATGAAGAAATTAAATCTCAAGTCAGGATTTCTGATCGTTATATCCGTGATCGGTCTTTGTCTCCCGCTTTTTGTGAGCAATCCGTATACGCTCCAGTATTTCATAAGCATGCTGCTTTTTGGATATCTGGCCACGAGCTGGAACATCATAGGCGGATATGCCGGACAGATGGCAAACGGAAACGGAGTTTATTTCGGCATAGGAGCCTATGTTTCCACCTGCCTCTTTACCTATAACAACCTTTCACCCTGGGCAGGCATGCTCATAGGCGGAGCCATATCTGCGCTGGTGGCACTGGGACTTGGACGTCTGACCTTCCGCCTCAGCGGCACTTATTTTACCATGGCTACCGTGGCCTGTCTCCATCTGATCAGGCTGCTGGTCATGTCCAATCAGTATCTTTTCGGATATGAGATCAGGGGAGCCCAGGGCATAGTCCTTCCCTGGAAGGGAGAGAGCATCATAAACATGCAGTTCACCGGTAAGGTGGAGTATTATTACATCATACTTGCATTTTTCGTGATCGGAGTGCTGGTGTCCTACCATATAAAGACCTCCAAGGATGGATATTATCTTTCAGCCATCAACACAAACCAGGAGGCAGCCAGCTCCCTTGGAGTGAATGTCATGCACATGAAGCTGAAGGCCAGCTGCATATCAGCCTTTATGATGGCCATTGGCGGTACCTTTTACGCTCAGCTCTACAGCATGATAGATCCCTCCCGTGTGCTGGGCTATGACCTTTCCATACAGATCATGCTCTATGCAGCAGTAGGAGGCAGGGGCACCCTGGCAGGGCCCATCATAGCAGCATTCCTGCTTTCACCGCTGAATGACATACTCAGAGGCACCCTGGGGACCACTGTTTCCGGACTTGCGCTGGTCATTTATGGACTGGTCATGATGCTGATGGTATACTTCATCCCTCAGGGCCTGTGGCCTTTCCTCAGGGACAAGCTTAGCAGGGCAGAGCTCAAGGCTCAGACGGCAGAAAGGAAGTAGGGCTTTATGAGTGATAAAACAGTGATACTGGAATGTAAGGATATAGTAAAAAAATTCGGTGGACTGACTGCCGTAAACGATGTGTCCATGTATGCAAACAAGGGCGAGATCGTAGGCCTGATCGGAGCCAACGGAGCCGGCAAGACCACACTTTTCAACATGATAGCCGGAGTTTTTCCTCCTACCTCGGGGCAGATCTTTTTTGAGGGACAGGAGATCCAGGGAAAGAAGTCTCATGAGATATGCAGGATGGGTATGGGCAGGACCTATCAGATAGTAAAGCCCTTCCGTAACCTGTCTGTGCTTGACAATACTGTGGTCGGAGCACTGATACGTGACAGCGATGTAAAAAAGGCGAAAAAGAAGGCCATGGAGGTGCTCAGCTTTGTGGGCCTTGACCACAGGGCAGAGGTGTCCAGCGGCAATCTGGGACTTCCGGAGCTCAAGAGACTGGAGCTTGCCAGGGCACTGGCCACTGATCCCAAGCTGCTCCTTCTGGACGAGGTCATGGCAGGACTCAATCCTACTGACAGCGAAAAGGTCATAGCTCTGGTGGAGCGCATAAGGAATGAGCTGGGCATAAGCCTGATAGTCATAGAGCATGTCATGAAGGCCATCATGACCCTTTCTGACAGGATATATGTGCTGAATCAGGGCAATCTGATAGCTACAGGCACTCCTCAGGAGGTCAGTGTCAATCCTGAGGTCATCAAATCTTATTTTGGGGAGAAACGGTATGCTAAAAATTGATAATATAGTTGTAAATTATGGCAATTTTGAAGCTCTTCACGGTATATCCCTGGAGATAGGGGATGGTGAGATAGTAGCGCTTTTGGGCGGCAATGGAGCCGGAAAGACCACGACGATAAATTCCGTATCCGGCATGACCCATGTGGTATCCGGGGACATAATATATAATGGCCAGAGCATAAAGGACATGCCCTCCTTTGACAGGGTAAAGCAGGGCATCATCCAGGTGCCCGAGGGCAGGAAGCTGTTCCCCTCCATGACCGTATATGAAAACCTGCTTGTGGGATCATATCTTCCTGAAACGAGAAAGCACAGGGAAGAGAACCTGGAGATGTGCTATGAGATCTTTCCCAAGCTAAAGGAAAGACGCAATCAGCTGGCAGGCTCGCTGTCAGGAGGAGAGCAGCAGATGTGCGCCATCAGCAGGGCACTCATGTCATGCCCTAAGCTCCTTATGCTGGACGAGCCCTCCCTAGGACTGGCTCCCGTGGTGGTGGACATGATATTTGACACCATAGTCAGGATCAATAAGCTGGGAGTGACCATACTACTTGTAGAGCAGAACGTACTGGCAACACTGGACATAGCAAACAGAGGCTATGTCATAGAGGTTGGAAACAATGTCATGAACGGCTCTGCCGAGGAGCTTTTAAATAATGACGATATGAGGAAGGCATATCTGGGTATCTGATATATCCGGAGGTGCCTGGACATTAAAAAAGGAGGAAAGCATCATGTGTGATACATTGATCGTATGCAGCAGAGCCAATAAAAACGGCCATACTGTTTTTGGAAAAAACAGTGACAGAGGCTGCAACGAGCCCCAGTATTTTGTATACCTGCCGGCCATGGATCATGAGGAGCATAGTGTCAAATGTACCTATATCTCCGTTGATCAGGTAAAGCATACCAATGCCATGATACTTTCAAAGCCCTCATGGATATGGGGGGCCGAGATGGGCATAAATGAGTATGGCGTCACCATAGGAAACGAGGCGGTATATTCAAAGGAAACGAATGAAAAAGAAGCGCTGCTGGGAATGGACATGGTACGCCTTGCCCTTGAGAGGGCAAAGACGGCAGCAGAGGCCGTGGATGTGCTCACGATGCTCCTTGAGACCTATGGACAGGGAGGAAATGGCGGCTTTGACAGTTTGTTCTGTTATGACAATTCCTTCATGATCACGGATGGAAGGGAGACCTATTATCTGGAGACAGCCGGACGTTTCTGGGCAGTCCAGGAGGTAAAGGACAGGCTGGCCATATCCAATCATATGATGCTTGGAGTGCCGGACCGCATGCACAAGGATGCTCTGAGCCATGCAAGGGATATGGGCTATACTGTCAGAGAACCCTTTGATTTCAGGGAAGCCTATATAGCCTGGGATACCCCTAAAAATGTAAGCGGCACCGTCAGAGGCTGCAGCGGACAGCACCAGCTCTGCGCCGCAGCAGAAAGCTTCAGTGCCCAGGACATGATGCGCATACTCAGGAGCCATACCACAGAGGAGCCCTGGATCAGGGGAGATATGAGCATATGCAAGCATGCCATCAGGCATGGCACTGACAGCTCCACGACAAACGCCATGGTGGTGGACTATGCTGAGGATGGCAGCATAAGCCTTTGGGGTACAGGCATGTCAACACCCTGCGTGGCCCTGTTCCAGCCCCTTTGGTTCGATGTGTACAGCCATGAGCTGGTGCATGATTATGCGGACCAGGAAAAGGGCATGGATCAGTGGCTTCACCTTGAGCAGATAAACCGTCTTGTGGCTGCCGGAAAGCTTCCTGAAAAGGAGCTTCATAAAGAGGTGGAGGCTGTTCAGTCAAAATGGATGGAAGAGGCCAGCGGACTTTCCAAGGAGGGCAGACAGTCCTTCTGCGACAGGACACATGAGCAGGCCATGAAGATATACGATTCCTGGATCGAAAAGGCCAGCGGCGTTCCTGAAAGCTATGGAAACGAGGAGCTGAAAGCATTCTGGAAGGACAAGGATGCAGCTCTTGGAAAGGACAGACGCATAGCTGTCTGAATGGATGTAAGCGGAGTAAAACGCAATATCATATAATGTATCAAAGGAGGGAGTTTTAATGAAAAAGATCTTGTGCGTAACGCTTTGCGCGGCAATGCTCATGAATTTGGCAGGCTGTGCCGTAAATACGGCGGATCAGACAACGGCTGCACAGACAGAGGCTGCTGAAGCTGCCGATACCCAGGCGGCTGCTGAGGAAGGGACTGCCGAGGGCGAGACAGTGGATACCATAAAGATAGGTGTCATCCTGCCGCTCAGCGGAACCTCAGCCTATCAGGGGAATCTGAACCGTGAAGGCTACGAGTACGCCATCGAGTATTACAACTCAAAGGGCGGTATAAAGTCCATGGGCGGAGCAAAGCTTGAGGCTGTCTATGCTGACCATACCGGAGTGCCTGAGGTAGGTACCACTGAGGTCGAGAGGCTGATCAATGTGGAGAATGTAGACATACTTACAGGCGGAAACTCCAGTACAGTCCTGCTGGCCGTACAGCCCATAGTGGAGAGGTACCAGATCCCCTTCATGATCAATCAGGGATCTTCACTTTCCATACTTTCCCAGGGATATACCTATATGTTCAATCCCAGTAACGATGCCAGGACCAATGTAGAAGGCCTGATAGGCGTATGCGAGATGGTAGAAGAAAAGTACGGAGACGTTATAGACGGTATAGGCCTTATAATGGAGAACACGGAGTGGGGCCAGTCCCAGAAGGACGTTTTCCAGCAGTACTTTGAGGCTGCGGGAAAGGAAGTCGTGCTCAATGAGGTCGTAGAGCTTGGCGCAACCGATTTCTCAAGCCAGATACTCAAGATCAAGAACTCAGGCGTTAAGTTCGTAGTTCCCTGCCTGTCATCCTTCAACGATGCAGTGCTTTTCGTTCGTCAGATGAAGGAATATGACTGCAACGCAGGTATCCTTGCCAGCGGCGGCGTGTTCGTAGTTCCCGAGTTTGCTGAGGCCCTTGGCGATGACATAAACTACATATTCTCGACTGATACCTGGAACCCTGGCTTCCTGCAGGCAAAGGGCGAGGAGGCTCTGGAGATACATCAGGGCTATGTTGACAAATACGGACATGTGATGGGCGAGAACGCAGGAATGTCCTGGATAGCCATCAGCGTGCTTGTGGCAGCTCTTGAGGAGGCCGGCACCGTGGATGGCCCTACTCTCAGAGATACCATATACAATATGGATCTTTCAGAGGACAGCGAATACATGCTGATGGTACCTTTCCATGGCATGAAGTTCAACGAGGTGGATCCTTCCGGATGCACGAACCACAACATCTATGGACTGTCCTGCATATCACAGTATATAGACGGAGCATGGCAGTGTGTATGGCCTGACGATATACTTGGAGGAAACAATCCTCTGGTATGGCCTATACCTACATCTGAATAAGTTTGTGCACGTAAGCTGTGTGACAGAAAGTGTATGGAAGGGAGCCTTTTGTGTATGCACAGAAGGCTCCCTCTTCTGAAGGGATATGGGAGCAAGGCTATGATTAAGGTCGATCTGGCAAATAAATTCATCGAACAGGTAAAACAGAATGTAGACTATAATATAAATATCATGAATGAGCAGGGCTATATCATAGCGAGCTGCGATCCCCAGAGGGTAGGTACCTTCCATGAGATCGCATATCATATACTCAATGGCAAGGAGGATATGATATCCGTGGACGGAGAGCATGATTATCCCGGAGTCCTGCCGGGCATAAATATGGCCATAATGATAGACGGCAGGAAGGAAGGCGTCATAGGAGTGACCGGAGAGCCTAAAAACCTTCGATCCGTCGCCCTGTTCACAAAAATATCCATAGAGGCCATGCTCAGGTATGAGCACCAGCAGAGCGAGCAGGTGCTGCGTCAGAGCCAGAAGGAAAAATTCATAAACATGCTTATAAATGAGGAGCATCCGGATCCGGGAAGGCTCAGAAAAATGGCTGAGGACCTGGGATATACGGAAACGATAGTGCGCATCCCCATACTGTGCCTGATTCCCGGAGGAGGAGCTGAGGAAAAGCTGGAGCTTCTGAAAAAGAGCGAGAAGCACAGCAAGGAGGATATAAGCTTTGTGCTGGATGAGGAGACCATACTGATCTATAAGGCCGTCAGCAACAACGGAAGTGCAAAGGCCATCCCAAAGGATAAGCTGTTCATGGATTACAAGTACATGATCATAAATTATCTCCAGACCATGCTGCATCGGGACAGCGGAGAGGAGGGAGCAAAGAGCCAGATCAGGTTCTTTGTGGGGACCTTCC
Organism: uncultured Lachnospiraceae bacterium; assembly: GCA_944377385.1. Taxonomy (GTDB): domain Bacteria; phylum Bacillota; class Clostridia; order Lachnospirales; family Lachnospiraceae; genus Avilachnospira. The sequence continues at coordinate 8,475 of CALWET010000066.1, forward strand.
AGAATTCCTTCCCTCAGTATTACTACGGATACCAGCATTGCAGATGGCTGATGGAGACAGCTGCTCTGGATGTGGGAGCTGCATTTTTCTATGATTATACAAGGGAATATCTGCAGCAGATCATACCCATGAAGGAGCTGCAGCATGTGTTTTATCCCTGCCTTGCAGACATCATGGATGAGCTTTCCAAAAACAGCTTTACGGCCATCATAGATGCGTTGATAAGGTCGAACTGGAACTTCAACGAGGCCGCAAGAAAGCTTTTTATGCACAAAAATACATTGGTATATAAGTATAATAAAATTAAATATATACTTAACATAAATCCTGTGGTATCATCAGAAGACAGGTCTTTTGTAGAGGCCCTGTTCTATTATCTCAATAAAAATACGATAAGAAGCTGAAAAAACATGTCTTGATCATGTAGGGATGGTATGAGATCATGAAAAAGCTTATGAAGAAGCTTAATATAGATCCTAAGCTTATGGCTCAGATCTTTTTGTTTCTGGCTGCCGTGTGCTGGAGCCTTTGCGGGCTTTTGGTAAAGTCGGTCCCCTGGGACGGGCTGTATCTTTCCATACTCAGAGGCTCTCTTACATTTTTTATTTTTCTGTGGATCAAGCATCCAAGGCGTATATACAGACACAGGAGGCTTTTTGGGGTAGAGCTGACCCCGGGAAACCTGACGGTGGCCCTCTGCTATTTCATGCAGACGCTGCTTTTCATATTGGCAAACAAGTATACTGCGGCAGGCTGTGCCACGGCGCTGCAGAATACCTCACCCATATACATACTGATACTGAGCGTGATCTTTTACAGGAAGAAGCCTGAAAAGCTGGACATCATCACCTGTGTGGCCCTTTGCTTTGGCATCATGCTGACCATGCTTGGGGGACTGGCCTCCGCAGGGCTCAAGGGAAATGTCATGGCTCTGCTTTCCGGCATTTTTTATGCCTGCGTGTTCTTCTTCAGCGGCAGGGGTGACGTGGATTCCTTTGGAGGGCTGCTGCTGGGGAACTTCATATTCGTGCTGCTTTTGCCGGTACTGTTTTTGAACGGAGATGTCATGTCCTCGCCGGCATCTTACTGGATACTGGCGGCGCTGTCAGGACTTTTGTCAGGCTCCATAGGCTGGATGTTCTTTTCAAAGGGCATCATAAACTGCGAGCCTCTGAGGGCCAATTTCATAACCATGTGCGAGCCTGTCATGAGCCCGCTTTGGACCTTTTTGTTCCTGCATGAGGTCATGCCAATGCTTTCCATCATAGGCTGCGTGACGGTGATAGCCACGCTGCTGCTTTATAACTACATTTCACATAAGCTCAGTCAGGCCAAGGGAGGCTGAGTACAAAAGATATATCCGCAAGGAGGAGATTCTGGATGAAATATGTAAACATAGCCATAGACGGGCCCTCAGGAGTGGGCAAGTCCACCCTGGCAAAGGCCCTGGCAAAGAGG